>NZ_JBFULQ010000153.1:0-11647 GCF_054049815.1 Mesorhizobium sp. P5_C1
CCTCCATCTCGCGCACGGTCCATTTCAGCGCCACCACCGCCTTCTTCGGATCGGTGACCACCGGCGTGAGCAGATGCGGAATGCCGTCATAGACCGACAGTTCCAGCATTTTCGGATCGATCATGATCAACCGGCAATCCTGCGGCGTCAGCCGATAGAGCAGCGACAGGATCATGGTGTTGATGGCGACCGACTTGCCCGAGCCGGTGGTGCCGGCGACCAGCACGTGGGGCATCTTGGCGATGTCGACGATGACCGCCTCGCCATTGATGGTCTTGCCCAGCGCCAGCGCCAGTTTGGCCTTCGTCGTTTCGAAGTCGCGGCTGGCCAGAATCTCGCGAAGATAAACGGTTTCGCGCTTGGCGTTCGGCAGTTCGATGCCGATGGCGTTGCGGCCGGGCACCACAGCGACGCGGCAGGCGATGGCGCTCATCGAGCGGGCGATGTCGTCGGACAGGCCGATGACGCGCGAGGATTTGATGCCGGGCGCCGGTTCGAGTTCATAGAGCGTGACGACGGGACCGGGGCGAACGGCGATGATCTCGCCCTTGACGCCGAAATCCTCCAGCACGCCCTCGAGCAGGCGGGCATTCTGTTCCAGCGCGTCCTTGGACAGGCTGGCATCGCGCACCACGTTCTTCGGTTCGGACAGGAAATGCAGCGACGGCATCTCGAATTTTTCCGAGCCGATCAGCGATGTCTGCGCCTCGCGCTGGACGCGGGCGCCCGGAGCCGGACGCGGCGCCGGCGCCTCGACGCGGGTGGCGGCGTCGGAGCGGAACTGCTGCACCCTGGCGGTCGGCGCCGAACGGCGTTGCACGACGGGCTCATCGTCGAATTCGGCATCTTCGCCATTGTCGAAGCGATCGCCGAAGACATCGTCATCATCCGGATCGACCGAAATGCTGCGGTCATTGACCATGGCGGCGAAGAATTCGGGCTCGACGCGGGCGCGACCGTCCGGGCTCATCCGCGATTCGGCGAACTCGGCCGACTCGACCCGTTCGGCGGCGCGCCGCCAGCCGCTCGCGCGCGGCTCCATCTCCGGCTCGTACTCCTCCCGCTCCTGCCTGCGGCGCACGGCGCGGCGGTGCATCCAGGCGCGCAGCGACAGCCACCAGTGGGTGATGGCACCAAGCGCCAGAATGCCTTCGTCGCCCTCATCCTCGTCATTGTCGAACAAAAGGTCGTCCTCACGCGGATCGACGGCAGGCTCGTCCTCCATCACGGCGAAGCCGTTCTTGCGTCCGATCAGCGCCGAACCGTGGGCAAAGAGCCACAGCGCGGGTGCGGCCAGCAAGATGGCGATGATGCTGGCGAACAGCCCGGTCGGATAGCCGCCGATCACAATCCCGGGGATCTTAAGCACCATGTCGCCGAACACGCCGCCGAGGCCGGTGGGCAGCGGCCAGGTCTTGGGCGGCACCACGCAGCCGGCCATTGCCGCGGCGAGCAGGGCGAAGCCAAACCATGAAAGCCCGCGCCTGGGCAGCCTGTCGACGCCGCGCGCGGAAAACAGCAGAAAGCCCCAGATCACGGTCGGAACCAGCGCCGCGACGGCGGCAAGGCCGAAGAACTGCATGGCCAGGTCGGAGAACACGGCGCCGGCATAGCCCATGGCGTTGGTGACGGTGTTGTTCGTCGCGTGCGAGAAGCTCGGATCGGCGACATTCCAGGTGGCAAGGCTGGCGACGCCGAATGCGGCCAGCACGAACAGTCCGGCGCCGACCAGCCGCCCGACCTGGCGCCGCGCGAACGCCTGGATGCCGTGCCCCGTATCGGCCAGCGCGAGCGGTGCTGAAGCCCCTGAACGCATGCTCATCCCCGTCTGTCATTGCTTCGTGCGGGTGCGTGGCGCACTCCGGCAGATTCGGGTCTCAGACTATCGGCGGGAAGGTTAAGGGCGCATTAACTATAAGAGGTTGAGATGATCAAACCTCGTTACCGACGGTTGAGCCGCTTGCTGCCCGAGGAAAGCGACCTGAGAAAGGGCCGTGACGTTGCCGCAGGGCCACCAATTTGGGTAGAGGCATGCAATCTGTCATCCTTCGCGTGGCGGTTCTGGGCTGGGCAGGGCTCAGTCTCCTGCTCGCTTTGCACTGGTTTGTCGAACTCGGCATGGTGGGCTTTCCGGATGGCTACGTGACACCCTTTGCCAGGGCGACCAGCCCGCTGCTGCACACCCTCGCCACCGCCTGTCTGATGCAAGGCCTGTATTTTTTGTACAGGGGTCTTTTCGGCAAAGGATTTGGATTGCTGGGGCTCGGCCTGCAGATTTTCATCGCGGCCGTCCTGACGGTGGCGCCTGTGCTGATTGTCAGGAATTGCCCTCATTCCCAGACATGCAGCAGGGCCTATGAGACGCTGACAAACACCATGATGGACGACGGCGCCGGCGGATAGGGCTGCCGCCGGAACGGTTTGTCGGGAGATCCTGCTCAAGCCCTGTCCACGCGCGGCCTCGCAACAGGCACAGGGCACGCCATTGTTTGGTCGGCAAAAAAGATCGAACCTCGGCTCGATCAAGACGCCTGTCGGCATGGTACCAAAAAAGAGGCCCGGAACGTGTCCGGGCCTCAATGCGTGACCTCCTTTCGGGAGCGTCACGACGGGATCTTTCAAGGCAATTCCAGGAAAATGTGCGGTGGTTTTCCGTTCGGAATTGCGTAGGCAGGTAAGGGGGCCGGCGGGAGGAGGGTTCCACCGGCCCCTTGGCTAAGCTGGCCTTACGGCACCACTTCGCCATGCTGGGAGATGTCGAGGCCCTCGACCTCTTCCTGGGTCGTCGGACGCAGGCCGACCAGCGCCTTGACGATGTAGAGGATCACGAAGGTGGCGATAGCCGTCCACACGATGGTGACGGCGACGCCGTAGATCTGCTTGCCGAGCGAAGCACCCGACGACAGGCTGTTGATCGCCGGATCGGCGAGCACGCCGGTGAGCAGGGCGCCGATGATGCCGCCAACGCCGTGCACGCCGAACGCATCGAGCGAGTCGTCATAGCCGAACATGTGCTTGACCTTGACCGCCGAGAGGTAGCAGACGACGCCGGCAACGATGCCGACGATGAAGGCGCCGGTCGGGTTGACGAAGCCGGAAGCCGGCGTCACCGCGACCAGGCCGGCGACGGCACCCGAGATGATGCCGAGCACGGACGGCTTCTTGGCGACGATCCATTCGGCGAACATCCAGGCCAGCGCCGCTGCTGCGGTGGCAACCTGGGTGTTGAGCATGGCGGCACCGGCGAGGCCGTCGGCAGCCAGTTCCGAACCGGCGTTGAAGCCGAACCAGCCGACCCACAGCAGGGAAGCACCGATCACCGAGTAGACCAGGTTGTGCGGCGCCATGTTGGTGGTGCCGTAGCCTTCGCGCTTGCCGAGAACCAGCGCGCAGACCAGACCGGCGACACCGGCGTTGATGTGGACGACCGTACCGCCGGCGAAGTCGAGCACGCCAGCCGTGCCGAGGAAGCCGCCACCCCAGACCCAATGCGCGATCGGCACGTAGACGACCAGCAGCCAGAGCGCCATGAAGATCAGCAGCGCCGAGAATTTGAAGCGTTCGGCGAAGGCGCCGGCAATCAGTGCCGGGGTGATGATGGCGAAGGTCATCTGGAACATCGAGAAGACGAATTCAGGAATGTTCGCGACGCCCGGCAGCCACAGCGAGGCTGTGGTGATGCCGTGATGGAAGAATTTCGAGGTGCCGCCGAGATAGGCATTCATGCCGCCACCGTCGGAGAAGGCCAGCGAATAGCCGAACATGAACCACAGCACCGTCACCAGGCAGGTGATGGCAAAGCTCTGCATGATCGTGGCGAGCACGTTCTTCTTGCGCACCATGCCGCCGTAAAACAGCGCCAGGCCCGGAATGGTCATCATCAGCACCAGCGCCGTCGAGGTCAGCATCCAGGCGGTGTTGCCGGTGTCGAGCACCGGGGTGGGGGCAGCAGCCGGTGCAGCCGCGGCCGCGGCGGGAGCCGCTTCCTGAGCGAAGGCGGCGACCGTGCCCAATGCTGCGAGAGCGAGCGACCCTAAAAGGGCGGCGCGTCCCGTCGTCTTCAAGGTGGAAGGAATATTCATTGAACTCTCCATTGGAATACGTGTTCGCCGCTCAGAGCGCGTCGGTGTCTGTTTCGCCGGTGCGGATGCGCACCGCCTGATCGATGCCGAAAACGAAGATCTTGCCGTCGCCGATCTGGCCGGTCTTGGCGGCCGCGGTGATAGCCTCGACGGCCTTGTCGACCACGTCGGCACTGACCGCGACTTCGATCTTGATCTTCGGCAGGAAACTGACCGCGTATTCCGCTCCGCGATAGATTTCCGTATGTCCCTTCTGACGCCCGTAGCCTTTGACTTCGGTGACGGTCAGGCCCTGGATGCCGACGGCGGTAAGCGCTTCACGCACCTCGTCGAGCTTGAACGGCTTGATGATTGCCATCACGATTTTCATAAGGTTTCACCCTTTGCTGTTGCGGTCCCCCGCGTTTGCACGACTTCACCGAACCCAAAGAGCCGGAGAGTGCCCGACAGGATTCAAGCTCCGTGCCAATTGCCGAAGCAGGGTGTTAACCCATTGTAAACAAAAGAATTGAGGTCGCCAAAGCGACGAGGTGCCCGCAACGGCGGCAAAACGTCTGCTTAAAAATTAGGCAATTTTCTCAAAATGCCTACTCTGCAGGCGATCGCTTGAGCCGGATCARCCCTTCCTGCGCAACCGAGGCGATCAGCGTGCCATCGCGGGCAAACAGCGAGCCGCGCGTAAAGCCGCGCGACCCCTGTGTCGACGGGCTGTCTTGCGTGTAGAGCATCCAGTCGTCGAGCGCATGGCTGCGATGGAACCACATGGCGTGATCGAGGCTCGCCGCCTGGATATCGCGATCGAAAATGGCGCGGCCATGCGCGAAGGTCGATGTGTCGAGCAGCGTCATGTCGGAGAGATAGGCCAGCACCGCTGCCTGGATGGCGCGATCCGCCGGCACCGGACCAGTGGTGCGGATCCAGATGTTCTGCTTCGGCTCCAGCTTTTCGCGACTGGTGTAGTGCTTCAGCATGACCGGCTTCATTTCGATCGGCCGGTCGCGCTCCCAGTAGCGCTTGATGCCTTCGGGCACCGCCTCGCCGAACTTGCCGAGCAATTCGCGCTGCGACAGCAATGTATCTGGCGCCGGGACGTCCTGCGGCATCGGCACCTGGTGTTCGAGGCCGACCTCGTCCTGCTGGAACGAGGCTTCCAGCGAAAAGATCGCCTGGCCATGCTGGATCGCCACCACGCGGCGCGTGGTGAAGGAGCCGCCGTCGCGGATCCGGTCGACCTCGTAGACGATCGGCACCTTGGTGTCGCCGGGCCGCATGAAATAGCCGTGCAGCGAATGCACGTGGCGATCGGGGTCGACTGTCCGCTGTGCCGCCACCAGCGCCTGGGCGATGGTCTGCCCGCCGAACACGCGCTGCCAGTCGAGCAAGGGGCTGCGACCACGATACAGATTGTGTTCCAGCTTCTCGAGGTCGAGAATGCCGAGAAGCTCGTCCATGGCAGCCGTCATATTTTCGCACCCTTGCCGCAGAAGTGTTATGGCGGTTTCCGACAGGACGGACAGGCAGTCAAGGGCGCAAGCCCGGTCGGCGTGGAAGGAGCGAAGAAGATGGAACGCAAGACCGACGCAAAAAACAGATCCGGGCTCGATGTTCTGGTCGCCGGTGCCGGCTATGTCGGCTTGGCGAGCGCCGTCTCGCTGAAGCAGGCGCGTCCGGGCCTTGCCGTCGCTCTGGTCGATGCCGCGCCCGCCGGCGCCTGGCAAAGGGATGGCCGCGCATCGGCCATCGCCGCCGCCGCCTGCCGCATGCTCGACCAGCTCGGCGTGTGGGCCGAGATCGCGCCGCAGGCCCAGGCGATCACCGAGATGATCATCACCGATTCGCGCACCTCCGACCCGGTGCGCCCGGTTTTCCTGACCTTCGACGGCGAGGTCGCACCGGGCGAACCCTTTGCCCATATGGTCGCCAACCGGGCGCTGAACGGCGCCTTGCGGGCCAGCGCCGAGAAACTCGGCATCGACATCATCGAAGGCGTCGCCGTGCAGGGTTTTGAGACCAACGGCGCCGGCATCACCGTGCATCTTGCCGACGGTGCGACGCTGAAGACCCGGCTGCTGGTTGCCGCCGACGGCGTCAACTCGAAGCTGCGCGACATGGCCGGCATCAAGACGGTGAAGTGGGAATATGGCCAGTCCGGCATCGTCTGTACGGTGGCGCATGAACGCCCGCACAATGGCCGCGCGGAAGAACATTTCCTGCCGGCCGGCCCGTTTGCCACGCTGCCGCTCAAGCCCGGCGAGGACGGCACCAACCGTTCGTCGATCGTCTGGGTCGAGCGCACGCCCGATGCCGAGAAGCTGGTTGCCGGTGACGATCTCGTCTTCGAGCACGAACTCGAACAGCGTTTCAGCCTGAAGCTTGGCGAGATCCGGGTCGCGGACAAGCCGCGCGCCTGGCCGCTCGGCCTGACCATCGCGCGCGCTTTCGTCGCGCCGCGCATAGCGCTGGCCGGCGACGCCGCCCACGGCATCCACCCGATCGCCGGCCAGGGCCTCAATCTCGGCTTCAAGGATGTCGCCGCTCTGGCCGAAGTGATCGTCGAGGCCGACCGCCTCGGCCAGGACATCGGTGCGCTCGACGTGCTCGAACGCTACCAGCAGTGGCGGCGCTTCGACACCGTGCAGATGGGCATCACCACGGACGTGCTGAACCGGCTGTTTTCCAACGACATCGGCCCGCTGCGCGCCGTCCGTGACATCGGGCTCGGCCTGGTCGAGCGCATGCCGCGACTGAAGGATTTTTTTATCCGCCAGGCATCGGGATTGTCCGCCGGGACGCCGCGCCTGCTGAAGGGCGAGGCGATCTGACACCGACTTGCCAGGGTGTGTTGAGATTCAGGTCAGGTGGCCTCAGCCGAACATCAGTTGACTTCGAAGCCCAGCTTCTGCCGCAGCCGCAATATGCGCTGGTCGGCGATCTCAAGGCGTTTCTCGCCACCTTGCGCGGCGCGGTTGACCATCTGCAGCAGATCGTTTCGCTCGGCCACATCAAGCCGTTCGCGCAGGAACGGCGCCAGCTTGTCGATGACGATCGTCGTGTCGTCGATCTGTGACGCGGCCCATTTGGCGTAGATCACCGCCTCGTCGGTCTTCTTCTTGTCGGCGATCTCGGAAATCACCGCGCGAATGACCGCCTCGCGCTGCGGCAGCACAGGCCCATCTTCGGAAACGATGGCGGTGATCAACGTCGCGGCCGCCACCACTGGATCGTCGATCGCCGTCAGCGGCGACAGGGCCGCCTGCTTGCGCAGCTTCTTGCGGCGCACGGAGCCCTGGACCCGACCGATGACATCGGCAACGTCACGCGCCGCCTCGTTCATCGCCTTCATCCGGTACCACCAGAACGCCGCCGCGCCCAACACGCCAAGGATAGCAATCAGGAAAGGCATGAAGAATCCCCCAAAATCCAGGTGACGATAGGAGAACTCTTGCCTTGCATCAACGCGCAAAAGTTGCGATCGACCGAGACGTTCGGTTGACCGAACGCCCTGGTTTCGAAGTGACCGCAACGCATGGCACGGATCTATGATCCGGGTATGTCGTAGATGGCGCGGACCTCGATGGTGCCGAGTTCGGCCAGCGGAATACCGGCGGCAATGTCCAGTGCCTCTTCGAGATCCCTTGCCTCGACCATGACGAAGCCGAGCAACTGCTCCTTGGTCTCGGTGAAGGGCCCGTCGGTGACTAGCCGCTTGCCCTGGCGCCGGCGCACGGTTTTGGCTGACGTCACCGATTGCAGCGCCTCGGCCACGATCAGCAGGCCTTTGTCCTCGAGCGATCGGTCATAGGCCAGCGAATCGGCGTTGAGCTTGTCCGACCCCGCCGGGGTCAGCGCGTGAAGATCCTTTTCCTCACCATAGACCAGGCAAACATATTTCATTTCGAGCTCCCTTGCTGTGTCGAGGCGACGAGCGTGTCGGCCCGGCCCTTGCCCGCCGCAGCGTGGTCGAGAATGCACACCGCAACCCCGATGATGGCAACCGCCGCCAGAAACCGGCCGAACGCCGGCGCGGGCTGGTGCATCCAGTCGGCTTCCTGTCCACCGCCTCCGCGGCCGGCCTTTTTCTTCCAATGCGCACAAAACAGCATATCCATGTGATCCTCCATCCGGCTATCAACTTGCGTGGCCGCCCGCAGGACGGGCGAGGCGGATCAAAGTCGACATTTCTGCACGCGCATTTTTTCAAAAAGAATCGAAGCGACCGCCGTCGACACCCGTGCAGTGGTCCAAAGAGCGCAGTGGCCTTCGCGTCTGCGCGCGCTATAGTTGACCGGACGCCGGCCCCAATCCCGATCACAAGCCCGGCAACCAGCCACGACAACCCACCACGACAACCAAGGAGGAATTCATGGACCGCACCGCAAACGCCGTCTGGAAAGGCAATCTGAAAGAGGGCAACGGCACGCTCGATACGCAGAGCGGGGCCCTGAAGGGCACGCCCTATTCGTTCAAGGCGCGCTTCGAGGACGAGAGCGGCAAATCCGGCACCAATCCGGAAGAGCTGATCGCCGCGGCGCATGCCGGCTGCTACGCTATGCAATTCTCGCACTTCCTGGCTGAAAACGGCACGCCCGCCACCGAGCTCGACGCCAAGGCCGTGGTGACGCTGGTTCCCGGCACCGGCATCACCGGCAGCGCCCTCACTGTGGTCGGCAAGGTGCCGGGCATCGAGGCGGCGAAATTCAAGGAATTGGCCGAGAAGGCCAAGGCCGAATGCCCGGTCTCCAAGGCACTCGGCGCCATAAAAGTGTCGCTCGACGCCAGGCTTGGGTAAACAATATCGCAGAGCCTGCTGACGTTTGCGCCGCCCCTCACCTGCCTGCTGGCATCCTCTCCCCGTATAGGGACGGGGAGAGGGGCGCTCACATCGACGGTTTCGCCAATCACCAGCGCTGCAAAAAGAACGCCGGCGTCGCGGCCGTCCTCTTTCTCCCCGTCCCTATACGGGGAGAAATGCCCGGCAGGGCAATGAGGGGCGGCGCCCAACGTCGACAATGATCATCTGAAACGGACTCTCGGGTCAGCGGCCGCCGGTCAGCGCCTCGATGAGGGTGCGCAGCCTCGCAACTTCTTCCTCGAGGGTACTGATGCGCTCTTCGAGGCCGGGGACCGATGAGGCGACCGGCGGGGCCTGATGCATGGCGACGGGCGTGATCTGCACCGCGCCACTCAGCAGATGCATAAAACGCTCCTCGCGCTGGCCGGGGCCGCGCTCGATCAGCACCACCAGCGGCGGCCGGCGGCCGATCAGCAGGTCGAGGTCGGTGCGCAGCGCCTCGATCGACGAAAACCGCGCCATGCGCTCGGCTCGCGCCAGCAATTCGTGCGCCGTCTGCGCGCCGCGCAACAGCATCAGGCCGATCAGCGCGATCTGCGCCGAGGTGAGCGAAAAGCGCTGCGCCACCTGGTGCTCGTAGCGCTCGACGCGCGAGGCGAAGACCTGCCGGACCAGGCCCTTCTGCTCCAACTGGCTCAGCGCCCGCCTGACCTCGACAAGTTCGACCGCCATCACCGGCTCGCGCGCCGTCTTCTGGTTGGCCGCGGCATGCGCGCCGTTGAGCGTCAGCGGATAGACATCCGGCGTCAGCTCCTTCTTCTCGATCAGGCAGCCGAGCACGCGCGCCTCGACAGGGGAGAGAATGGGAAGGTCGGTATCTGTCATGGCGTCGCTATCCTTCTGAGGCCGGCGGGACAGCACCCCCCTCTGTCCTGCCGGACATCTCCCCCGCAAGGGGGGAGATCGGCAGCTTTAGCGCGGTCAGACCATTCTCGCAAAGTTGGAAATTAGCGAAAGCCGGGATGACGGCCAATCTCCCCCCTTGCGGGGGAGATGTCCGGCAGGACAGAGGGGGGTGGGAAGGATCGCAACGGCTGAGGTGATTTCCCCACTAAAACTACACCCTTCTCTCCACCATCATCTTCTTGATCTCGGCGATCGCCTTGGCCGGGTTGAGGCCCTTGGGACAGGTCTGCGCGCAGTTCATGATGGTGTGGCAGCGATAGAGCCGGAACGGGTCTTCGAGGTTGTCGAGCCGCTCGCCCTTGGCCTCGTCGCGGGAATCGATCAGCCAGCGATAGGCCTGCAGCAGCGTTGCCGGGCCGAGATAGCGGTCGCCGTTCCACCAGTAGCTCGGGCACGAGGTCGAGCAGCAGGCGCACAGGATGCACTCGTAGAGGCCATCCAGCTTCTCGCGCTCCTCATGGCTCTGCAGCCATTCCTTGGCCGGCTCCGGCGACACCGTCTTCAGCCACGGCTGGATCGAGGCGTGCTGGGCATAGAAATTGGTGAGGTCGGGCACCAGGTCCTTGACCACCTGCATATGCGGCAGCGGGTAGACCTTGACGGCGCCGGAAATATCGTCGCAGCCCTTCGTGCAGGCGAGCGTGTTGGAGCCGTCGATGTTCATGGCGCAGGAGCCGCAGATGCCCTCGCGGCAGGAGCGGCGCAAGGTCAGCGTCGGGTCGATCTTGTTCTTGATCCATAGCAGCGCGTCGAGCACCATCGGCCCGCAATCGTCCATGTCGACGAAATAGCTGTCGATGCGCGGGTTCTCGTCATCGTCCGGCGACCAGCGGTAGATGCGGTATTCCCTGAGATTGGTCGCGCCTTCCGGCTTCGGCCAGGTCTTGCCCTGCTGGACCTTCGAGTTCTTGGGGAGCGTAAGTTCGACCATTGGCGTGCCTCTGAACGTGACCTTTTAATCGGCTTCTGGGTGCCAAATCAAGGCGCTATCTGGCATCGAACACTTGCCGCCGGTGTGCACCCTGGCATTAATGCGGCTCAGCCTCGGACGCCGCGGCCGTCCGTGCCGGTTTCAGCTGCCAGAATGATCTGACGAGCACATCCTCGGCATGGATCGCGTCATCGAACTGGCCCTGTCCAAGTGCCTGGACCAGCGTCGGTCGATCCCCAAGCAGCGAAACGCCAAGGGCAGCCTGGTCATTTGGGAGCGGCACGCCTAGCGCCTCCAGAATGGAGGGAAATACGTCAATCGTGCCCGAAAGCCTGGTATACGCCTTGGAGGGAATGCCATCGCCCGACAGGGAGAAAAAATTGCGCCGTTCAAACGTGTTCAGCCGATCCGTCACCGTGCTCGGCGCGCTGAGGTGGTCACTTTGCAACGCCAGAACGGTGTTCCTCATCAGACCTTCGGCCTCGGCTTTGTGGATGAAGTCTGCGACCAGCATGTTGGTGCATTTCACGGCATGGAGAATATTGGGGGCTTGTGGGGAAAGTCCTGTCTTGCCGATACATTTGTCAGTCAGGTAGCCATCCGGCGCATGCCCACCACTGACGGCGATCGTCAGCGAGACCGGTTTGCCGTCTCGGTTCGCGCGCCGCAAAACGTCGAAGCTCATGTCCAGAACCTGGGCGTCATCGGCGCCAAAAGAGCTGCCACGCCCACCGACGGCGGCCACCACTTCGGATCCCCCAAACAGCGATGAATAGCCATGGGTGGAATAGAATTCTCCCTGACCGGTGAAGCCGAGCGGCCAACCGGAAATGAAGTTCTGCTGATAGCCTCGCGCCTTCAGAACATCGCCCAGGC
>NZ_JBFULQ010000154.1:0-11590 GCF_054049815.1 Mesorhizobium sp. P5_C1
CATTAGCGCCTGCACATTGAATAGTGGGTTCACCTACCCCAGATTCTTGACAGGGCGTTCCCTGCCCCGTCCCGACTCCAGCGGGACGCATTGAGCCCCGCCGGTCCCTCACCGGCGGGGTTTTTTGTCTTGCAAACAGGGACGACCTGACCGAAATACGAGCCACCACCTCGCGGCCCACTATCCCAAGAGAACCCCGGAACCACTCCATGAAGCGTCTCGAACTGGCCATCGAATCGATCATCCTTGCCTCGCGCTGGCTGCTGGTCGTTTTCTATCTCGGGCTGGGCGTGGCGCTGGCAATCTATGCGCTGTCCTTCGGCAAGAAGCTCTACGAGTTCGTCACCGTGGCGTTGACGCTTGGCGACACCGACACGATCCTGAAGATGCTGGGGCTGATCGATGCCGCACTGGTCGCCTCGCTGGTCGTGATGGTCATCATCTCGGGCTACGAGAACTTCGTCAGCCGCTTCGACGATGAAGACGGTGGCGTGCATTGGCTGGGCACGATCGATGTCGGTTCGCTGAAGGTCAAAGTTGCCTCGACCATCGTTGCCATCTCTTCCATCCACCTCTTGCAGGTGTTCCTCAACTCGTCTTCCTATTCGACCGACCAGTTGATGTGGCTGACCATCATCCACCTCGCCTTCGTCGTCTCGGCCTTCATGCTCGCCTATATCGACCGGCTGATGGGCCTGAGCAAAGGCAAGAAGGACGAGGCGTGAGGTGACGCCTGCTGGCGTTGAATCAATCCAGCAGGATCGGCGCCCTATCGCCTTGCATAAGCAGGATTTTCCGCAGCTCAAGGATTGGCGGCTAGCGGCCTCGAGCCTCTAGTAGATCCGCTTGATCTTCGTGTCCGTCCGCGCAAACACCTCGTCCGGCACGAAGAAGTCGCCAGCCAGCGGCCCGGTCGCGCCCGGCGCATAGATGGACAAATCGCTGACGCCCTCGGCGCGCAGCACCTCCTCGTCGATATAGAAATTGCCGGTCGCCTCGCGCGATGGCCGCATGAAGATCGCATGCGCGGCATCGGCCATGATGTCGGGCGAACGGCTCATCGCCGCCACAGTTGCGCCGCCGAGCAGATTGCGCACCGCCGCCGTGTCGATGGTCGAGATCGGCCACAGCGAATTGACCGCGATGCCGTCCTTTGCGAACTCGGCGCTCATGCCCAGCGTGCACATTGACATGCCGAACTTGGCCATCGTGTAGGCGACATGGTTCTTGAACCATTTGGCCTCCATGTCGAGCGGCGGCGCCAGATTCAGAATGTGAGGATTATTAGCCAACTTCAGGTGCGGAATGCACATTTTGGAGACCAGGAAGGTGCCGCGCGTATTGATCTGGTGCATCAGATCGTAGCGCTTCATGTCGGTTTCCAGCGTGCCGGTGAGTTGGATGGCGCTGGCATTGTTGACGCAGATGTCGATGCCGCCGAACTTTTCGACGGTCCTTGAAATCGCCTCGGCAACCTGTGCTTCCTCGCGGATGTCGCACAGCACAGGCAGCGCCTTGCCGCCGGCCTGCTCGATCTCTTCAGCCGCGGTGTAGATCGTGCCCGGAAGCTTCGGATGCGGCTCGGCGGTCTTGGCGGCGATCGTCACATTGGCGCCGTCACGCGCGGCGCGCAGCGCGATCGCCAGCCCGATGCCGCGCGACCCGCCGGAGATGAACAGCGTCTTTCCCTTGAGCGACATTTCCTTGCGCCTCCCTTGCAACACAGCAGGCGCGAACCTTTGCGCGGCAGGCGACCACAGCGCAAGGTCCGACGCGCTGGACGTCGAGTTACGCTGCGTAGGGTTTGTGACTAAACCAGCACCAGCCCCTGGCGCATCGCGATGGCGATCGCGTCTGTGCGGTTGGCGGCACCCAGCTTGATCAGGATCGCGGCAACATGGAACTTCGCCGTGTGCACGGAAATGTTCAGCCGCCGCGCGATCACCTTGTTGGGTGCGCCCTCGGCCAGCAGCGCCAGCACTTCCGCCTCGCGCGGCGACAGCGAAGGCCGGGCGGCGTGCTCGTCGGAGGCTTCGTCGTCAAACGGCTCGCCATCGCCGGCCTCGCGATCGCTGGCATGGAAATCCTCATGGCGCCCGCGTCCGCCATCGCTCGTTACGCGATAGCCGGCCGCCGCCAGCCGCGCTGCCGCGGCGATCAACAGATCGTCCGCGCCCGCAGGCATTACGGCCAACACCTCGCCGGCAGGCCGCTCGCCGCTGCCCGACAGCAGCACCCGTGGCGTGGAGGCCGGCACGGCATCACCGCTGGTGTCGTCAACGATGGCGACATCGGCCGTGCCGCCGCCGGCCACGACAGGCAGCAGGTCTTCGCTCGCGGCAAACGACGCAGCCAGGCGCTCGGCGCGTGCCGCGTCGCCAAGCGCAATCAGCACCACCAGCCGCCGCGAGGCGGCACCGTCATGCATGATCGGGTCGCTGGTGATCGTGTCCATCACTCCTCTCAGGAAAGCGGCTTTTCGCCGATCGTCAGCGCGACATCGCGCTGTTCGCCGCCGCGCACGACACCGAGTGTCACGGCAACGCCGGCGCTGTCAGGCCCGAGCCTGCGGATCAGGTCGCGCGGGCCATGCACGGCCTCGCCATTCCATGCCACGATGATGTCGCCGAGCGAAAGACCGGCGGCCTTGGCCGGGCCCTCGTCGTCGAGGCTCATCACCATCGCGCCATGCGCGTCGCGGTCGCGCACCGGGTGCAGCCCGGCGCCGAGATAGCCGCGCGCGACGTGACCCTTTTCGCGCAAGGTCGCAACCGCCCGCTCGATCGTCTCGTAAGGCATCACCAGTGCCCGGTGGCGCGGCCCGAACAACAGCATGCCGATCAGCGCGCCCTTGGCGTCGAGCACAGGACCGCCCTCGAAACGGCCGCCGGCGCCGATGGCAAGATTGATGCGCCGGTCGATGGTGCCGCCGCGCATCGAGCGCCAGGCCGGGCCGACCTCGCCGACAGAGCCCGACACGGCCAGTGCCGAACCCTGGCTGTTGCCGATGGCGATGGCGATGTTGCCGGGCCGTACCGCATCGGCCTTGGTAAGTGCAGGCGCTGTGCCCGCATCGGCCGGCTTCAGCAGGGCGACGCCGGTCGATGGATCGCGGCCGATGAGTTCGGCCTTCACCGTCTTGCCAGAGGCCAGCGTCAGCTCGATCTCCTCGCCAGCCTCGACGGCTTCCTCGGCGGTGACGAAATAGCCGTCGCTCCAATGGAAGGCGCTTGCCGTGCGATGATGATGCGTGACGAAACTTGCAATTGCCGGCGCCGCCTTGGCGGCGAGATCGGCGATGGCCTGGGAAAACGCGCTCAGATTGAAATCGCTCATGTTGGTCTCCTGGGTTTCTTCATGCCCCAGATATCGCTCGGCAGCGCGCTTGGAGGTACTCGMCTGACGGCTAGTTGGCGGTTTGACTGGCCATCTGGTCAGGTCGCGACGGTTCCAGCCGCTTCGCACATATAGTGCGTGTCGCGCAAAAGTGCTCAGCGGTTTTGGGATAACGACACGCACAGGAAAAAGCCTGAAAACACGGAGCCCGCCAATGGCCCTCGCCGCCGCCAAACTCCAAACCGACGACACGCTGCTCGACGCCTATTCAACGACGGTTGCCGACGCCGTCGACCGCATCGGCCCCGCCGTCTGCCGCATCGAGCGTGTTGGCGGTCAGGGCGGCCATGGCTCCGGCTTCGTCATCGCGCCGGACGGACTGGTCGTCACCAATTTCCATGTCGTCGGCGACGCCAAGACGGTGCGTGTCTCGATGCCGGACGGCGCCTCCAGCGAGGGGCGCGTGCTTGGCCGCGACCCCGACACCGACATGGCGCTGGTGCGTGCCGACGGCAGCTTTGCCGATGTCGCCCCCCTTGGCGATTCCAAGCGGCTGCGGCGCGGCCAGATCGCCATTGCCATCGGCAATCCGCTCGGCTTCGAATGGACCGTCACCTCAGGCGTCGTCTCGGCGCTCGGCCGCTCGATGCGCGCCTCCACCGGGCGGCTGATCGACGATGTCATCCAGACCGACGCAGCGCTCAACCCCGGCAATTCCGGCGGGCCGCTGGTGTCTTCGGCTGGCGAGGTTATCGGCGTCAACACCGCCATGATCCATGGCGCGCAAGGCATTGCTTTCGCCGTCGCCTCGAACACCGCCAATTTCGTCATCTCTGAGATCATCCGCTTCGGCCGCGTGCGCCGAGCCTTCATCGGCGTCTCAGCCGACACGACGAACCTGCCGCGCCGCGCAGCCCTTTTGTCGCAAGTCTCGACCAGCACGGCGGTGCGGCTGCGCAGCGTCGAGAAGAATGGCCCGGCGGCGAAGGCCGGCCTGAAGGAAGGCGATATCATCGCCGCCATCGACGGCCGCCCGGTCACCGGCGTCGACGATTTGGTGCGCCTGCTCGACGCCGAGCGCATCGGCCGCGAGACGTTGTGCACCGTCGTGCGCCGCACCGGCGTCAGTCAGGTGACGGTGACGCCGGTGGCGCGCAGCTGAGGTCTCGCTGCTCGAGCACCCGCCCAAGCAGCGACACCAGTAGCGCCGCCAGTTCGCCGGTCGGGTCGAGGTCGGGATCGAAGATCGTCATGTCCATGCCGATGCAGGCAGGACCGGCAACCAATGCGGACAGGATAGCGACGAGATCGTCGGGATCGATGCCGGGACTGCCGGGCGAATCCACCGCCGGCATCACCGTCTGGTCGAGCACGTCAATGTCGAGATGCAGCCAGTAGGGAGACCGCGCCAGCGTTGCCCGGGTCTTTTCCAGCACCCTCGCCACGCCAAGCTCGCGCGCGGCAAAGACGTCGATCAGCGTCATGGCGGTGGAGTTGATGTCCGCCCAGGCGAAGTCGGCATCACGGCTCTCCCGTTCGCCGATCTGGATCACCCGTTCGTCGGCCACCAACGGCCCGGCAATGCCAGGCCACTCGGTCAGGAGCGGTTCGCCGCGCCCGGTGGCGAGCGCGAGATCCATGCCGGCGGCCGAGCCGAGCGTGGCATCGGCATCGTAGTTGCCGGGATGACGGAAATCGCTGTGACCGTCGACATGCACCAGGGCCAGTGGACCGGACCGCCGTGCGGCCGCCAGCGCGCCAAGCAGGATCGAACAATCGCCGCCGACGATCAGTGGAAATTCGCCCTGCCCGATCGTGGCGGCGACAAACTCGGCAAGCTCCAGATTAAACCGGCGGATCGCAGGGCCATTGCGCAGTCGGGTGCCAGGCTGCGGTTCGGTGCCGTAGGCGGGCCGTTCGAGATCGACCACCTTGGCGGGAGCAACCACCTTGACCAGGCCGGCCTCGCTCAGCGCCTGCGGCGCCCGCCATGTCCCTGGCACATGGCCGGGCCGGAGCGGGCGAAGACCAAGGTTGGACGGGGCGCGGATAAGGCAGATTTCACGCATGGAAGAGCCTAGGTTTGCCAAGCCCACCATAGGCCGCGAATGCCCGCCAGGTCACGCAGCCGGTGCCGCCGCCCATCTCTGCCGACAGTTCCTGCCAGCGACCCCATTCAGGCACCCTCGGTAAATTGCGCCTGAAACTCCGGGCTCGGCGGGATCGGCTTGATCACGTCGATCAACACGCCATTGGGGTCCTTGGTGATGAAATGGCGCTGGCCGAAGGGTTCGTCGCGCAGGCTGCACAAGATCGGCAGGCCGGCGGCGGTGATCCGTTCGTAGACAGCATCTGGGTTCCTGACCTCGAAATTGATCAGCAGACCAGACGTGCGGCCCCGCCCTTCTTCTGGGATCGTTTCATGATCGCCATGGACGATGCCAAGATTGACGCGGCGATCATCGGCAGATTGCAAATGCACGTACCAGTCGCTCTCGAACAGCGGCTTGAAGCCTAAATGCTTGATATAGAAAGCCTTTGTGGCGGCAACATCGCCTGTCATCAGCACCGGGTAGTAGCTCGTGGTCTTCATCTTTCCTTCTCCCGTCAAACAACATACAGTCTGCATGTAGATTGAATTAACATACAGGCTGCATGTATGCAACGAGAATCCGCGCGCCGTTCCAACCGCGACCGCACCGAGGCGACGCGCGCCGACTTGATCGCCGCGGCGCGCAAATTGTTCACCGAAAAATCCTATGCCGAGACCGGCACCCCCGAGATCGTGGCAGCCGCAGGCGTCACGCGCGGCGCGCTCTACCACCACTTTGCCGACAAGCAAGCGCTGTTCGCCGCCGTGGTTGAACAGGAAGCGGCAGTTGTGGCTGACGAAATCGAGCGCGCCTCGCCGCCCTCGTTGTTTGCCCGCGACGCCCTGATCGCCGGTTCGGACGCCTATCTCGTCGCCATGCGCGCGCCCGGCCGCACGCGGCTGTTGCTGCTTGACGGGCCGGCCGTGCTTGGCCGCGCCGCCATGGACGCGATCGACAACCGGCATGGCAACCGCTCGCTGCGCGAGGGGCTTGTCGCGGCGATGCGGGCGCAGACGATGACGAGATTGCCGGTCGAGGCGCTGACCGCGCTGCTGGCTTCCGCCTTCGACCGTGCGGCCCTGGCCACCGAGGCCGGTGAGTCAGCCGAAGACTACCGCACCGTGCTCATGGCGCTGATTGATGGGCTCTCTCCAGGTCCTCCTCGTCAGGTACCTGGCCCGGCTCGAACTCGTTGAAGCAGCCGAGCTGGCGTTTGAACTGCTCGATTAGCCAGGCCGCCGCCGGCTTCGGGCTGCTGTCGTTGCGATGCATGGCAAACAGTGGCGAGTTCGCCTCCCTGAAAGGCTCGAGGTCGAGTTCCACCAGCCGGCCGCTGGCCAGGTCGTCGGCGATCAGCCAGCGCGGCAGCCCGCCCCAGCCCAGCCCCTCGCGCATCAGCATATGCTTGGTGCGCATATCCGTCAGCCGCCAGGTGCGGTAGGCGAAGACACCGAAGTCGCGCCCCTTGGTGCGTTCGGACTGGTCGGTGACGACAAGCTGGATGTGTTCGCGCGCATCCTCGATTGCGACGGGCTTCGGCAGCAACGCCAGCGGGTGACTTGGCGCGGCAGCCAGCACGATCGACATGAAGCCGATGCGCACAAGATGCACATCGTCGACTTCGCCCAGCAGGCCGCCAATGCCGAGATCGGCCTGCCCGCTGACGACGTGATCCGGGATCAACCCCAGCGAGCCTATGTGCAGGCGCAGCGTCACGGTCGGGAACTGGGCCTCGAATGCCTTCAGCACCCGAACCAATACTGGCGAGGGCAGTGCCGCATCGACCGACAGCGCGACTTCCGCCTCCAGCCCCTGATGGTAGCCGTCGGCTCGCGTGCGGATCCGCTGCAGCACGCCGACCATGCGTCGCGCATCCTCCAGCATCGCCCGGCCGATCTCGGTCAGTTGCGGCTCGCGCGTGCCCTCGCGCTCGAACAGCTTCAGTCCGAGCTGCGCCTCGAGATTGGCGATGCCATAGCTGATGACGGATTGCGCGCGGTTGAGCTTGCGGCCGGCGGCCGAGAAACTGCCGGCCTCGGCGACAGTCAAAAAGACCTGAAGTTGATCGAGCGTCGGGTTGGGCTGCATGACCATATCCACTTCATAGATGGAAAGTATAGAAAATATGCCAGTTTTTCAAATGGGTCGATGGCCCCATATCCAGCGGGACAAATTAATCCAACCCCCTGGAGAGCCCCAAAATGTCTATCCTTCTCGTTACATCGAGCCCCCGCGGCACTGCCTCGCACTCGACCCGCATTGCTACTGAATTCGCTGAAAAGCTCCTCGCTGCCGATCCGTCGAACACGCTTGTCGTGCGCGACCTCGTCGCCAACCCGTTGCCGCATATCGACGCCGACTATTCGACCGGCATCTACACCCCGGCTGAAGCCCGCACCCCGCGCCAGGCTGAAGTCGTCGGCGTCTCCGACGTTGTGCTCGACGAACTGTTCGCCGCCGACACGGTGATCCTCGCCACCGGCTTCATCAACTTCAACATCTCCTCGACGCTGAAGTCTTGGGTGGATCACATCGCTCGCTCCGGCAAGAGCTTTGCCTATGGCGAGAACGGCCCCAAGGGCCTCGTCACCGGCAAGAAGGTCTATATCGTGCTGGCTTCGGGCGGCATTTATTCCGAAGGCGCGGCCGTGCAGCTCGATCACGCCATTCCCTATCTGCGCGGCGTGCTCGGCTTCCTCGGCATGACCGATGTCGACGTCATCCGCATCGAAGGCGTCGGCATGGGCCCTGACGCGGTGACCGCCGCGCTCGCCAAGGCGACCGCCAAGGTCGATGCCGTGGTGGCGGCCAGCCAGCAGGTCTCTGCGGCCGCTTAAGCCATCAATCGTCAAATTTGAAAGGCAGGCGCCTGGCGCCTGCCTTTATTGTGGTCAGGCGTCCTTTGCCTCAGCGACAATATCCGTCGTGTCTTGCGCGATCTCGGGCAAAGGCGGCAACACCACAGCCGGATGCCGGCCTTCGCGCAGCATGAGCCCGAGACTGTAGTCGACGGCCAGCTTCATCGCACCAAGCGCGGTGCCGCCGTCTCCCAGCGAACTGACGGCGATGCGTGTCGGCCACGCAAGGTCTGCCGCGACGCGCTCGACGTTTTCCGTCATCAGCGGGTTTCTGCCAACGCCGCCGCCAAGCACGATCAGGCCGGGGTCGAGCATGCCGATGCAGCCGGCCGCCAGTCTGCCGATATCGGCGGCATGACGCTCGACAGCCGCCAGCGCAGACGCCGAACCCTCCCGGGCGCGCGCGAACAGATCCTTGGCCGAGTCGGGCGGCGCGCCTTCCTGCAAGGGCCAGCCGACACGGCATCGCTCGATCAGCGCCCGCGAGCCGAGATAATGTTCGAGCCCTTCACGATAGGGCGTCTCGTTGACGGACCACGGAAACGGCATGCGGCCGATTTCGCCGGCGGCGCCGCCGGCGCCGCGAAACAACCGTCCCTCGGTGATGAAGCCAAGGCCAACCCGCACGCCAACTTGCAGGAAGGCGAAGGTCTGGTGGCCCTGCGCGGCGCCGTAATGCATTTCGCCAATGGCGGCGCAGTTGACGTTGTTTTCCAGGATGATCGGCACTTCGACATCGCGCCGCAGCAGGCCAAGCACGGCCGACGGTCCGCCCGGCCGGTCGAAGCGGTCGTTGGAAACGATACGCGGCACCGCCACGGCAACGGCGCGGAGCGCACGAAAACTCTTGCCCACCTTGCCCATGGTGGCATGAGTAACCGACAGCACGATGGCGCCGACCTCGTCGGGATGGCTGGATTTGGCCTCCGGTATCGGCTCTTCCGCCGCCGACAACGGCTGCCCGTCCATCGAATAAGCGACAGCGCGCACCTGGGCCGCGCCGACATCGACGCCGATCGCATAGCCCGCGCCCGGACCGATGCCATAGATGGTTGCCGTGCGGCCAATGGCGCCGCGCTCCAGCCCGCGCGAGGCGACAAGCCCCAGTTCGCTCAATTCCGAAACCGCGGCCGACATGGTCGGCTTCGACAGGTCGAGCATCGCTCCGAGCTTCGGCCGCGTCACAGGCCCATGCGCGGCGAGCACACGCAGCACGGCGCGGGCACTGTCGGTCAGATTGGGGATTTCCGCAGCCGCCATCTCTGCCTTTCGAGCTTTGCCCTGTCCGCGAGAGCGAACACCGCCGCGACTCACACCTCTTCAATGCCTCATTGCCGGGCGGTTTGGCAATTTTCTCGATAATTGGCGGGCACGTCAGACTTCGGTCGGCGACCAAGGCTTCAGCTTGATATCGGTCTGGCGGTAGCGGAAAACGATATCTGTGAGGCCAGCGGCATCCTGCATGTCGCCGACGATAAGCTGGATGGCGATGATCTCCAGGATGGCGTCGGCGATGGCGTTGCCAAGGGCGGGAATGGAGATCACCACCAGCCTGTCTGCAGAAGCGACATCCGTCCGCCGCGTCACCAGCACCGAGGGGCAGCCGAACCCGGCGACATCGGTGGCGATCTTGACCTCGCGGCCGTCGCCGATGGCGATCAGTCCGGTCGCCGCATCCTGCGATTCCATCGGCCCATGCAGGTAGTTCAGCGTGTCCCATCCCGATGCCGGTACCCGAACCGCCTCACGGATCAGCATCGCCGCCTCGCCGGCATTGGCGAAACTGACACCTGCGCCGACGATATCGATGGATGTCCTGCCCTGCAGCAGCCGTGCCGCATGGCCGGCCGCCTGCTCGGCACCGGAAAGAACAGTGGCGACCGCGATTGGCAAACGCGCCCAGTCGAAGCTGTTGCCGGCGAGCCTGTCGATCAGCATGCCAAGCGCCAGCAAGGTGCCGGTATAGCCAGTCGAACTCGCACCATTGTCGGCGCCCGAATCCGTGGCAAGCACGGCGCCGGTCAGATCAGCCAGCGGATTGTCGCTGCCACGGCATACAGCCAGCCGCGGTGCCTCCGACGCCTCTTGCATGACATCGGAAATTTCGCGGCTCTGCCCCGAGGCCGAAAGCGCGATGAAGGCATCCGCTGCGGCATCCGTGTGGCCATAGAGATCGGTCGGCGTGTAAGCGAAGGCCCGCATGCCGCACGCGCGCAGATAAAGCGCCCCGGCAAAGGCGGCCTGATAGCTGGCGCCAATGCCGGCAAGCCCGATCGCCTTGCCGGCAAGGACGTCGACATCGAGACCATCGAGCGACCTGGCCACTGAACGCCTGCCGATCTCGAGACTTTCCGTCTGGCGCGCCACCGCCTGGCGGTAGCCGATACGCTTCATCATTCAAACGGCTCCGATTTGTGAGGACACACCTTGGCCGGCAAGTAGCCGCCTGGCCAGCGCGACCCCGCCGAGCACCGGCGGTTCGCGTAGTAACAGCACCTTGCTCCGTGGCGAGACTTTCGCCATGGCATCGACGAATGCCGCCATCAACATCGGCTGCTCAGATATGACGCCACCGCCGGCCACGACAAGGGCCGGATTGGCGCCGCGCTCGATCAGCAGTTCGACCAACGCGGCAAGCCCTGCCCCGCCTTCCCTGATCACACGGACAGCCAGCGCCGAGCCGGCGATCGCCGCGTCGAACACGGCATTGGCATGGCGGCCCCAGACCGCCGCGCCGCGCGTTTCGTTGAGCAGGATGCCAAGCTTGGTCTGGTCGTCAGTACCAAGTTCGCGCATCAGCGCTCCAATCAGCGGGTCGCTGGCATCCTCGCCACGGTCGAGCGCGCGGCGGATTGCCTTGGCCGCCTCACGCACAAGGGCAGGCGCGCTGCCTTCGTCACCGAGGATCCAGCCCCATCCGCCGGCAGCCAGCATCTTGCCTTCAGCCGTGCGTGCGACCGCAATCGAGCCGGTGCCCGAGACGACGCCGATGCCGTCGACATGGCCAGCGGCGGGCACCATCAGTTCGGCATCGTTGACGACCTGCACCGCGCCGCCGGTCCTGGCCGCCAGCAGCGCCTGGAAGCGAAGGCACTGTTCACCCGTGTCGCAGCCATGTGCGCCAACCGCCAGGGCAGCGGGCGCCATGCCGCCACACAGATTGACGACGATGCCGGCCAGCTTCGTGGCATCGGCCTCCATCTCACGGATGCGCCAGGTCTCGGTCACCAGCACCTCGTCGGCGATCGTACGTTCGCCCAGGCACACCATGATGCGCGTCTTGGTGCCGCCGATATCCACGCC
>NZ_JBFULQ010000155.1:0-11488 GCF_054049815.1 Mesorhizobium sp. P5_C1
GAACAGCAGCGAGGCAAGACAAGCGCCCGCAAGCGCAACGGTGTTTCGGTCGATTTGAAGCATAACAATCCCTTTCCATCGGAGCATTCGCAGGTGAGCCAAGGGCGGATGCTTTCAAACTGCGATGGAGGTGACATAGACGACGCTTGACCATAAAAAAAGACTATGCATCTCTATTTCAGAGATGACAAAAAGGAATGATCGAGATGGCAAGCCTTGATGTCGACGCCGTGCGGACCTTCGTCATGGTGGCCGATCTGCAGAGCTTCACCCGTGCGGCTGCCGCGCTGGGTAGCACCCAGGCGACGATCAGCGTCAAACTGCGCCGGCTCGAAGAAAAGCTCGGCGCGCGTCTGATCGAACGAACCCCGCGCCGCGTGCGGCTGTCGGCAAGGGGAGCGGTTTTTCTCCCGGCAGCTCGCGAATTCCTTGCCGCCCATGAACGTGCCATGGCGGAGTTTTCAGAGGCGCCGTGTCGCCTTGCTCTCGGCTTTGTCGACCACGTCGCGGGGCCCGAGCTTTCCATATTGATAGCCCAGCTTCATGCCCATGATCCGTCGCTTGCCCTCAACATCAGGATCGATACCAGCTCTTTGCTGCAGGAGGCTTTCGATAGGGGCGAACTCGATGCGGTGATCGTGCACCAGGAAGACGACAGTCGCCGGGGCGAAGCCTTGTCGCGCACCCATTATGGCTGGTTCGCGGCCCCTGCCTTCGAATGGCGGCCCGGGACGCCCTTGCGCCTCGCTCTTCTAAGCACCGTATGCAACTGCCCGGACCGGCTGAGAGCAGTCGAGGCGCTGGATAGAGCAGGCATTGCCTGGAGCGAGGCTTTCGTCGGCGGCGGCGGCGCGGCAGTCAACATCGCGGTATCGGCCGGCTTCGTCGTTTGCGCCCTCGCCCAACGTGTCGCTCCCCCTGGCTTGATCGAGGTGGGTCGCAAGCTCGGCCTGCCGCCGATTCCCTCTTCCGATATCGTCTTGCATTCGCGCGCCTTGGCGCCGCGGGCAAGAGAGGCGCTGCATATGCTCGCCACCGCTTTTCGCGAGTATGATTTGCCGGCGGGATAGGCAAGGATGTTCCCGATCGCGATTCTGTTGGTATGGATCGGGTTCCAGATTTCACGGGGATCGAAATGACCGAGATCACTATCCGCCCGCTTGCGCAGTTCGACCATGCCGACTGGCGGCGCCTGTGGACCGACTATCTGAC
This sequence comes from Mesorhizobium sp. P5_C1, assembly GCF_054049815.1. Taxonomy (NCBI): domain Bacteria; kingdom Pseudomonadati; phylum Pseudomonadota; class Alphaproteobacteria; order Hyphomicrobiales; family Phyllobacteriaceae; genus Mesorhizobium; species Mesorhizobium sp. P5_C1. The sequence continues at coordinate 1,213 of NZ_JBFULQ010000155.1, forward strand.
CTTCTACGAGACCAAGCTGCCGGAAGAGGTCTACGCCGTTACCTGGAAGCGGTTGTTCACGGCAGGCGAGTTCGAACCGAAGGGTTTCATCGCCACGCTCGACGGCAAGGCTGTCGGCCTCACCCACTATCTCTACCACCGCTCCTGCTGGGCGGAGCAGAACAACTGCTATCTGCAGGACCTGTTCGCCGATCCGGACGTGCGCGGCAAGGGCATTGGTGCTGAGCTGATCAAGGCGGTGAAGCTGGAAGCCGCAAAAATCGGCGTCAAGAATGTCTACTGGATGACGCACGAGACCAACGCCACCGCGCGCAAGCTCTACGACTATGTGGCGCGCCGGACCGGCTTCATCGAGTATGATCTGCTGTAGATAGACGATGTTCATCCCTTTCTTCCTCGAACTGAAGGCAGCGCGTGTTCCCGTCTCGCTACGGGAATATCTGTCGCTGCTGGAGGGACTGGAAGCCGGGTTGGTCGACTACGACGTCGAGGGTTTCTACTATCTGGCCCGCACCGCGCTGGTGAAGGACGAACGCCACATCGACCGCTTCGACCAGGTGTTTGCCCATGTATTCAAGGGCGTTGAGGCGCTGGGTGGGCCGGACGCTGTCGATGTCGCCAACATTCCCGAGGAATGGCTGCGCCGGCTCGCAGAGAAGCACATGACCGACGAAGAGAAAAAACTGGTCGAGGCGCTCGGCGGTTTCGAAAAGCTGATGGAGACCTTGAAACAGCGGCTGGAGGAGCAGAAAGGCCGCCACCAGGGCGGTTCGAAATGGATTGGCACCGGCGGCACCTCGCCCTTCGGCGCATATGGCTACAATCCCGAAGGCGTGCGCATCGGCCAGCACGAAAGCCGCAACCGCCGCGCCGTCAAAGTCTGGGACAGACGCGAGTTCAGGAATTTCGACGATGCCGTCGAACTCGGCACCCGCAACATCAAGATCGCGCTGAAGCGCCTGCGCCGCTGGGTGCGCGAGGGTGCCGAGGAAGAGTTCGACCTGCCGGGCACCATTCACGCCACCGCTGAACACGGCTATCTCGACGTACAAACGCGGCCCGAACGGCGCAACGCGGTGAAGCTCTTGATGTTCTTCGATGTCGGCGGCTCGATGGACGACCACATCAAGAGCGTCGAAGAGCTGTTTTCGGCCGCCCGCGCCGAATTCCGCCAGCTCGAATATTTTTATTTCCACAACTGCCTCTATGAAGGCGTGTGGAAGGACAATCGCCGCCGTCATGCCGAGACGATCCCGACCTTCGACCTGATCCATAAATATGGGCCGGACTACAAGGTGATCGTCGTTGGCGACGCCTCGATGAGCCCTTACGAGATCGCCCTACCCGGCGGCTCGGTGGAACACTGGAACCCGGAGGCCGGGACCGTCTGGCTCGGCCGCCTGTTGCAGCAATGGCCCAACGCGGTATGGCTGAACCCCGAGAACGAGAAGAACTGGGGCTATACCCATTCGATTGCCATGATCCGCGACGTCTTCGGCGGCCGCATGTTCCCGCTGACGCTGGYCGGGCTCGAAGGCGCGACCAGGCAGCTTTCAAGGAAGCATTGAACAGACAGGAAAAACGATGACCTGCTTTCTCTGCCTGCAATGCGGCGTCCAGTTCGCGGCAACGAAGGCACCGCCGAACCGCTGCCCGATCTGCGAGGACGAGCGGCAATATGTGCGCTGGGAAGGCCAGGCCTGGATCACACCGGAAGAGCTCGCCGACGGAAACCGGGTCGTGGTCAAGGACGATGCCGGCGTTCTCGCCTTCGGCATCGAGCCGCGCTTCGCCATCGGCCAGCGCGCGTTGCTGGCGCAGACGCCGCACGGCAATGTGCTGTGGGACTGCATCTCGATGGTCAGCGACGAGGCGGTGGCCGAGATCAACCGCCGTGGCGGCCTGACAGCGATAGCCATCTCGCACTGCCACTATTATTCGGTGATGGTCGAGTGGAGCGAGGCTTTTGGCGGTGTGCCGATCTTTCTCCACRCCGATGACGGCCAATGGATCATGCGGCCGCACAAGGCGATCGTCAGTTGGGAGGGCGAGACGTTGCCTATCAACCCTTCGCTGACACTTGTCCGCTGCGGTGGCCACTTTGCCGGCGGCCAGGTGCTCCATTGGGAACGCGATGGCGGCAACGCCCTGCTGTCCGGCGACATATTGCAGGTAACGCCGACGCGCCGCCATGTCAGCTTCATGTACAGCTATCCCAACTATATCCCGCTCAACGCAGCCGCCGTCCGCCGCATCGCGAAGGCATTGGAGCCCTTCCAGTTCAACCACATCTACGGCGCATGGTGGAACCAGAATGTGATTGGGGACGCAAAAGCGGCATTCGATATATCGGTCGCGCGCTATCTTGCAGCCATCGCGTGAAGGCACGATCGAAAATGCGGGCAAACCTCGTAACAAATGCCTATCTTGGTGCGAATATGAGGTTGCAATCAACAACGAGCCGGCAAGGCTGAGGAGATCAAATGGACACCCACACCTACCCCGTCACCCGCACCGACGCCGAATGGCGCGCCCGGCTGACGCCGGAGCAATATGCCGTCATGCGCGGCCATGGCACCGAGCGGCCGGGAAGCTGCGCTTTGCTCTACGAGAAGCGCGCCGGCACGTTTTCCTGCGTCGGCTGCGACCAGCCGCTGTTCGAATCCAAGCTGAAGTTCGAGAGTGGCACCGGCTGGCCGAGCTTCAACGACCCGGTGCCGGGCTCGGTCGAGAACACCGTCGACCGCAGCTATGGCATGGTCCGCACCGAATGCCATTGCGCCCGCTGCGGCAGCCATCTCGGCCATGTCTTCGAGGACGGCCCGCCGCCGACCGGCCTGCGCTATTGCATCAACGGCGTGGCGCTGAAATTCGAGCCGACGGCCTAACCCGATCGTCGGATGAATCGAAAGGGCGGCTGCGGCCGCCCTTTTTCATTGCGCGATAGGTGCCCCGTATCCGCACTGTCAGACCACGACCGACAGGATCAGCCACAATGTGGCGCCGAGCGTCATCAGCGAGGCCTTGGCGCCGGTGGCCTTTTCCGTGGTTCGCCATACGGCAAAGGTCAGGAAGATGTTGTAGGGCACCGGCGCGAAATGCACCGCCAGAACCAGCGCGAGCGGCAGCTTCAGTCCGAGCAGGATGAGCGCGGCCACCGAAGATACGACATTGATCGCCGTGCCGACAAGGACGAGGTCGCGCCAGAACAGCCGATCGAGCGGCACCAGGCCTTGCCAGCGTGCGCGGAAGAAGCCCCGGCTGGCCGTGTCGTTCTCGTCTTCGGGGAGCTTTGAAACATTCATCGGCGCAACCCTCGCTTCGGCGTCGGCAGGAACGTCAAACGCAACAAACTGTCAACACCAGGCGACGATGGACATCGTGACCTGACCGGATGTCATCACACGGTCGTGAAACCTTTCTACGCCGCTTCTTTTCGATATACTTTTGCCAAGCGGCGACGTCCCGACGGAATTTGCCGCTCAATCATCCAGTCGCCTGCCAGGGAGGTCTTGAGATGAGCGACAATTTCTACAACGTGCTGTTTCTCTGCAACGCCAATTCGGCACGATCCATCATGGGGGAAGCCATCCTCAACCGGATCGGCGCCGGCAGGTTCAGGGCCTTTTCCGCCGGCTCTCAGCCGAAGGGCACGGTCAATCCCTACGCACTTCAACTGCTCGAAACCCTCAGCTTCGACACCGGCTTCGCCCGCTCGAAAAGCTGGGACGAATTCGCCGCGCCCGACGCACCGGAAATGAACTTCGTCTTCACCGTCTGCAACAGCACTGCGAACGAAGCCTGTCCCATATGGCCCGGCCATCCGATGACGGCACTTTGGGCGATACCGGACCCGGCCAAGGCCCACGGCACCGACGCCGAGGGCACCTCGCCTTCGCCGATGCCTTTCGCATGCTCAGCAATCGCATCTCGCTGTTCGTCAATCTGCCGGTGGGCACGCTCGACCATATGACCCTGCAGCACCATCTGGACGAGATCGGCCGCGATACGGCGAAGGCGAGCTGATCGCAAAAGCCCCGTCTCGCTCATCGGCCGGCGGACGCGAGCTCACGCTCCGACTTCGTCCGCCAGAACCTCGGTGACCGCGCGCTCGATGCGCGAGGCCTCCGTCACCAACCAGTCGGCCATCGCAGGCCAGTTGTCCTCGGCAAAGCAATTCACCCGCCACATCGAATTGATGCCGAGCCCCTGGCAACTCTGTTCGGGCCTGAGCTTCAACTTGCCTTCGATCGCCGGCTGGAACGGCTTCAACCGCGCCCACGCTCCCGTGGCGCCGAACTTCTCGTTGCGCCCAAAGAAGACGCCGACATGGTTCTGCGCCGGCGCGACATACATGGAAAGGACCAATGCGAAGTCGGGCAGCCCGCGCTGCCAGAACCAGGGTCCGCGCCTCGCCAAAAGAGCCTTTTCCTCCGGATGCCGTTCCTCGAACAGCGTCCAGAAACCGCGCTGGCGGAATTCAGAGGCGCGGCGGGCGCCGAAGTCGAATTCGCTCATGGTTCGAACCGTATCTCCGGCAACCGCATGGGGCGCCGGGCCGGTTAGTCTTACACCATGCCGAGCGCGGCCTTGTACAGGTCGAGGATGGTTTCCTCCTCCTGCCGCTCTGCCTGGTCCTTCTTGCGCAGCCGGATGATCGTACGCATCGCCTTGGTGTCGAAGCCGGTCCCCTTGGCTTCGGCGAACACTTCCTTGATGTCGTCGGAGATGGTCTTCTTCTCTTCCTCGAGCCGCTCGATGCGCTCGATGAAGGCACGCAGCTGGCCGGCGGCAACAGTCTGGCTGGTCTCGGTGATATCGTCGGCCATGTTTTCTCCACATCGTTTCTGCGCCGCGACTCGGGGGACTACGGCGGCAAATTTGAGCCGGTTCGATGCCCGACCAGCGGCGGCGGGTCAAGCTGTTATCGAACAAGCCACAGGGGCATGATCCCGAAAAGTGAGTACCGGTTTTCCCTGGAGTTCATGCCCCAACACAGAGATGGAGCCCAAACTCGATTCCATCGGGATGGAACACGCTCCAGGCTGCCGACAGACGCCGACAGCCTGCCCGTTCTTTGCCAGCTCTCAATTGAAGGCGATCAGCAGATCCTTGGCATCGATCTGGTCTCCGGCCTTGACCAGCACCTCGGCGACCGTGCCGTCGCGCTCTGCATGCAGCGCCGTCTCCATCTTCATCGCCTCGATGGAAAGCAGCACGTCACCGGCCTTCACGGCCTGGCCAGCGGCAACCGAAAGCGCCGAGACGACGCCCGGCATCGGCGCGCCGACATGCGCCTCGTTGCCCGGCTCGGCCTTGCGGCGGGCCTTGGCGGCGGACGCGCCATGCGCCCTGTCGGGCACCTTGACGCGGCGCGGCTGGCCGTTGAGCTCGAAGAACACGGTGACCATGCCCTTGTCGTCGACATCGCCGATGGCCAGACAGCGCACCACCAGCGTCTTGCCCTTCTCGATGTCGACGAAGATCTCGTCCTCGGGCTTCATCCCGTAGAAATAGGTCGGCGTCGGCAGGACGCTGACCGGCCCATAGGTCTCCTGCGCGCCGGCGAAGTCGGAAAACACCTTCGGATACATCAGCCAGGAGGCGAATTCGAACTCCGAGAGCTTGCGCTCGAGCTTCTCCTCGATCTCCTTGCGGCTGGCCTTGAGGTCGGCCGGCTTGAGCAGCGAGCCCGGCCGCACCGTGATCGGCTTGTCGCCCTTCAGCGCCTTCTTCTGCAGCGCTGCCGGCCAACCGCCGGGCGACTGGCCGAGATCGCCGCGCAGCATCGAGACGACAGAATCCGGAAAGGCGATATCCCTGGCCGGATTTTCGACATCGGCGACAGTCAGGTCCTGGCTGACCATCATCAATGCCATGTCGCCGACGACCTTGGACGACGGCGTCACCTTGACGATGTCGCCGAACATCAGGTTGACGTCGTGGTAGGTCTGCGCCACCTCGTGCCAGCGTGTCTCGAGCCCGAGCGAGCGCGCCTGTTCCTTGAGATTGGTGAACTGGCCGCCCGGCATTTCATGCAGGTAGACTTCCGAGGCCGGTCCCTTGAGGTCGCTTTCGAAGGCGGCGTACTGGTTGCGCACCGCTTCCCAGTAGAACGAGATCTTGCGGATCCATTGCGGGTCGAGGCCGGGGTCGCGCTCGGTGCCTTTCAGCGCCTCGACGATCGAGCCAAGGCAAGGCTGCGATGTGTTCCCGGAGAAGGCATCCATCGCCGCGTCGATGGCGTCGACGCCGCTCTCCACCGCAGCCAGCACCGTCGCTGCGGAGAGGCCCGACGTGTCGTGGGTGTGGAAATGGATCGGCAGGTCGGTCGCCTCGCGTAGCGCCTTGAAAAGCACGCGTGCGGCGGAAGGCTTCAACAGGCCGGCCATGTCCTTGACGGCGATGATGTGGGCGCCGGCAGCCTGCAATTCGCCGGCCAGGCCGACATAGTATTTGAGATCGTATTTGGCTCGCGCCGGGTCGAGTATGTCGCCGGTGTAACACATCGCCGCTTCGATCAGCTTGCCTTCGGCGCCGACCGCGTCCATGGCGACGCGCATGTTCTCGACCCAGTTCAGGCAGTCGAACACCCGGAACAGGTCGATGCCGCCGCTGGCCGCCTGCTTGACGAAATGCTGCACGACATTGTCGGGATAATTGGTGTAGCCGACACCATTGGCGCCGCGCAGCAGCATCTGCAGCAACAGATTGGGCGCTGCCTCGCGCACCAGCGACAGCCGCTCCCATGGATCCTCGGTGAGGAAGCGCATGGCGACGTCGAAAGTGGCGCCGCCCCAGCATTCGAGCGACAGAAGCTGCGGCAGGGCGCGCGCATAGGTGCCGGCGATGCCGGCAATGTCATGCGTGCGCACACGCGTGGCCAGCAGCGACTGATGGCCGTCGCGCATCGTCGTGTCGGTAACCAGCACCTCCTTTTGCGCGCGCATCCAGGCGGCGAATTTCTCCGGCCCGAGCACGTCCAGCTTCTGCTTGCTGCCGCCCGGCACATTGCCGTTGAGGTAAGGCACGATGGGTGCGGCCGCGTCGGCCTTCGGCTGCGGCCGGCCGCGCGCCTCGGGATGGCCGTTGACCGACACGTCGGCCAGATAGTTGATGAGCTTGGTGGCGCGGTCCTGGCGCTTCACCTGCTGGAACAGTTCCGGCGTCGTGTCGATGAACTTGGTCGTGTAGGAATTATCGGCGAAGCTCGGGTGGTTGATGATCGCTTCGAGGAAGGTGAGGTTGGTGGCGACGCCGCGGATGCGGAACTCGCGCAAGGCCCGGTTCATGCGGGCGATGGTCTCGGCCGGCGTCGGCGCCCAGGCCGTCACCTTCTCCAGCAGAGGATCGTAGAAGCGGGTGATGACCGCGCCTGAATAGGCGGTGCCGCCGTCGAGGCGGATGCCGAAGCCGGTGGCGCCACGATAGGCGGTGATGCGGCCGTAGTCGGGAATGAAATTGTGCTCGGGGTCTTCGGTGGTGATGCGGCACTGCAAGGCATGGCCGTTCAACCGGATGTCCTTCTGCGCCGGCACGCCCGATTCCGGCGTGCCTATGGCGAAGCCGTCGAGGATATGGATCTGCGCCTTGACGATGTCGATGCCGGTCACCTGCTCGGTGACGGTGTGCTCGACCTGGATGCGCGGATTGACCTCGATGAAATAGAACTTGGCGGTATCGGCATCCTGCAGGAACTCGACCGTGCCGGCACCGATATAGCTGGTCTCGCGCGCGATCTTCAGCGCGTAGCCGCAAAGCTCCTCGCGTTGCGACATTTCGAGATAGGGCGCCGGCGCCCGCTCGACGACCTTCTGGTTGCGGCGCTGGATCGAGCAGTCGCGCTCGAACAGGTGCACGGCATTGCCATGCGTGTCGCCCAGCACCTGCACCTCGACATGGCGGGCGCGTTCGATCAGCTTTTCGAGATAGACCTCGTCCTTGCCGAAGGCGGCTTTCGCCTCGCGCTTACCTTCCATAACCTCGCGGGCAAGATCGGCCTCGGAGCGGATGGCGCGCATGCCGCGCCCGCCGCCGCCCCACGATGCTTTCAGCATGACCGGATAGCCAATCTCCTTGGCCAGTGTCTTGACCGCCTCAATGTCGTCCGGCAACGGATCGGTGGCGGGGATCACCGGCACGCCGACCTCGATCGCCAGATTGCGCGCGGCAACCTTGTTGCCGAGCCGGCGCATCGTGTCCGGCTTCGGGCCGATGAAGGTGATGCCGGCGACCGCGCAGGCTTCGGCGAATTCGGGACTTTCCGACAAAAGCCCGTAGCCGGGATGGATGGCATCGGCGCCTGAAAGCCTGGCGACGCGGATCACCTCCTCGATCGACAGGTAGCTTTCGATCGGTCCCATGTCGCGGGTCAGGTGCGGTCCGCGCCCGACCTGGTAGCTCTCGTCGGCCTTGAAGCGATGCAGCGAGTACTTGTCCTCCTCGGCCCAGATCGCCACGGTTTTGAGACCAAGTTCGTTGGCCGCGCGAAAGACGCGAATGGCGATTTCGGATCGGTTGGCGACGAGGATCTTCGTAATGGCCAAGGACGAACTCCGGACAGTGTCGGGGACGAAACTGGCGTCATGATTAGCGCGAAAATGCTGCAGTGCAAACAAAATTGACGCTGAATTAAATCGATTGAAACGGAATCTTTGCGCCAAAGTCGGTCGCATTCGGTCGAACGCGCAAGAAAGCCCCGGCGCGGCCATTCAAGGCCTGATCTTTTTCCGGCTAAAGGCCGGCTTTATCGGCTTGCCGGATCATCCGGAAGGGAGCGGGGCTCAAACGAAAAATGCCCGGCGCAAAGCGCCGGGCATTCTGTAGAGATCAAGGCCGACAGGCTTACATCTTCTGGATGTAGGTGTACTTGCCGTCGTCGCCCTTCTTCCATTCGTACATGACGTAGCCGGGCAGCGTCGGGTCGCCCTTGGCGTCATAGGACAGGTCGCCGAGCACGGTCTTGAACGGGCCATTCGCATGCAGCGCCTTGGCAACTTCCTGCGGGTCGTTCGACTTGGCGGCTGCTGCTGCTTCCGAAAGCGCCTGCACGGCAGCGTATGCGTAGAGCGTGTAGGCTTCCGGCTCGAAGCCCTGCGCACGGAACTTCTCGACGAGTTCCTTGTTCGCGGGGATCAGGCGCGGATCCGGGCCGAACGTGTTGAGCGTGCCCGCAACCGCGTCGCCCGCGATCGAAGCCAACTCGTTCGACACGATGCCGTCACCGGAAACCAGCGTCGCCTTGAGGCCTTGGTCGGCCGCCTGGCGGATGATCAGGCCGGCTTCGGTGTGCAGGCCGCCCCAATAGATGATGGAGACGCCGGCTTCCTTCATCTTGGCGATCAGTGCCGAGAAGTCCTTGTCACCGACGTTGATGCCTTCATACATGACTTCCGTCACGCCCTTGGCGTTCATCGCCTTCTTGGTTTCGTCGGCAAGGCCCTGACCGTAGGTGGTCTTGTCGTGCACGACGGCGATCTTGGCGTCCTTGAAGTTCGCGGCGAGATAAGCGCCGGCGATGCTACCCTGCTGGTCATCGCGTCCGCAGGTGCGGAACACGTTCCACAGGCCCCGCTCGGTGAACTGCGGGTTGGTTGCAGCCGGAGTGATCTCGACGATGTTGTTTTCCGCATAGACTTCGGATGCCGGGATCGAGACGCCCGAGTTGAAGTGGCCGACCACGAACTTGACGCCGTCGCCGACGAACTTGTTGGCGACCGAGATGYCCTGCTTCGGATCGGAGACGTCGTCGCCAACCTCGAGCTTGATCTGCTCGCCATTGATGCCGCCCTTGGCATTGATGTCGGCGACAGCCGCTTCCGCACCCTTCTGAAGCTGTGCGCCGAAGGCTGCGTTCGGACCGGTGATCGGACCGGCAACGCCGATCAGTACATCAGCCCACGCGCTGCCGCCGAACGCGACGAGCGCGGTCAGGGCGACGGCGGACAAAAGTGATTTTTTCATTTAAACGCTCCCATTTACGGAGTGGGCGTGGATGAAGCTTTCATGCGATGCCCACCCTTATCGCAGAAAGCATAGTTTGCCGATTTTCAGGCACTTGTCACGCCGATTCATCCCCGAAGCGGCGTTAATGATGAACCTCAGCCTTTCGGCTTCCAGCTCAAGATTGAAGCTCTTTCGTAGAGCCAATTATACTGCGTCACCATCTGGTTTGTTCGTGTGTATTGATAGCCGACGAAGCCAAGGATCATCAGCACGATGGTGTCGACGATATAGTAGTGCAGCGAGAACATCGTGCCGCCGAACAGCGCGTGAT
>NZ_JBFULQ010000156.1:0-11484 GCF_054049815.1 Mesorhizobium sp. P5_C1
GCATATTCCTTCGACACGATCGAGGCGAAGTCCATGCCGAGGTTGGCAAGCATGGGCGCGTTCGGCTCGGTCAGGGTCAGCTTGACGGTCAGATCGTCGACCTTCTCCCATTTGGCGACATATTTCGGCATGTCCATGCCGGTGTAGTAATCCCAGGTCAGGTTCGGCAGGTATTTATCGCCGTTCCACGGGTTCGCCTTGTTGAACTGACGGTCGAAGGAGAAGACGACGTCGTCGGCGTTGAGGTCGCGGGTCGGCTTGAAATAGTCGGTAGTCTGGAACTTCACACCTGGATGCAGATGGAAAGTATAGACCAGACCGTCGTCCGAGATTTCCCACTTGTCGGCAAGGCCGGGCTCGACCTCGGTGCCGCCATGCTTGAATTCGACCAGGCGCGAATAGACGGTACGCGACGAGGCATCGAAGTCGTTGCCGCCCGTCGTCGTACCCGGATCAAAATTGGCCGGCGATGCTTCCGAGCAATAGACAAGCGTCTTCGCATTGGCCATGCCGCTCAGGACGCTTGCGGCCAGCAACGCGGCCGCAAAAGCGAGTTTCTTTTTCATTGAGCACTCCCTGATGTTCTTCCAAGCCCCTCTATCAGGCTCGCGAAGCCCGCATATAAGCACCGTTTTTCCGGCTTTGGAACACCCCGTTTGCTTACCCCGCGGGAAGCAGGAAAAAAATCCGCCATTTTGCTAAATGGCAGAAAAAATTAGCAGTTTTTTCCATTCACGGGATTGTTAACGACCGCATTTTTTTATTGATCGTCGATCTGGCGATACAGGTGCCGCGCCGACCTTCGCTCGGCCGAGGGTGCGGCAGGATAGCGGCTCGCAGTATCGGCGGCAGGGGAGATTCTTGGCGGCAAATCTTTCGCCGCCTTGCCGCAGGGGCAAGACTTGCACCGCCGCCGATAGAGGCAATACATAGAAGACATCCCAGGCCGCAGCCGGGGGACGTCTCTGTCAATTCGGGGGCGAGCGCGGCACGGACGAACAAGAATTATCCAGGGAGGAACGGGTGGCAAAAGCATCAAAGACGACGGCGTCGGTGAAAGCCAAGACGGCTGCCAAGGCAGCCGCCGGCGCAGTCAAGCCGAAAGCGCCCGTTGCCAAAGCCGCCGCGGCAAAGCCGAAGGCGGCCCCCGTGCCGGTGAAGGCAAGTGCAAAACCGACGGCCAAGCCGGCCGCGGCCTCGCGATTGCCGGAGGCACTGACGGCGCTGACTGCCGGGCTGCCGGAAAAGCCATGGCTCAAAAGCTATCCGAAAAGCGTACCAGCTGAAATCGGCGCCTTGCCCTACAGCTCGATCGGCGATTTCCTGGTCGCCGCCTGCAAGCAATTTTCCGCCCAGCCCGCCTTTACCTGCATGGACAAGTCCATCAGCTATGCCGATGTCGAACGGCTGTCGGCGGCCTTCGGCGCATACCTGCAATCGAAGGGACTGCAAAAGGGCGCACGCGTCGCCCTGATGATGCCCAACGTGCTGCAATATCCGGTGGCGATGATGGCCGTCTTGCGCGCCGGCTATGTCGTGGTGAACATCAATCCGCTCTACACGCCGCGCGAACTGGAGCACCAGCTCAAGGATTCCGGTGCACAAGCCATCGTCATCCTGGAGAACTTCGCCAGCACCTTGCAGGCGGTCATCTCCAGAACGGCGGTCAAGCACGTCGTGGTCGCCGCGATGGGAGACATGCTCGGCGGACTGAAGGGCACGATCGTCAATTTCGTCGTGCGCCGGGTGAAGAAGATGGTGCCGGCATGGTCGCTGCCCGGCCATGTCAAGTTCAACGCGGCCGTCAAGGCCGGCGGCGGCGTGGGCTTCAAGCCAGCCAAGGTGGCGGCCGACGATGTCGCCTTCCTGCAATATACGGGCGGCACCACCGGCGTCTCGAAGGGCGCAACGCTGCTGCACAGCAACGTGCTGGCCAATGTCGTGCAGAACGCGCAGTGGATGGAAGACGCCTATACGATCAAGCCGAAACCGGCGCATCCGAACTTTATCTGCGCCCTGCCGCTCTATCATATCTTCGCGCTGACGGTGAACGCGTTGATGGGTATGCAGCAAGGTGCGCGCAATGTGCTCATTCCCAACCCGCGCGATATTCCCGGCTTCGTCAAGGAACTGCAGAAATATCCGATCCACATCTTTCCGGGCTTGAACACGCTGTTCAACGCCCTGCTCAACAATGAGGACTTCCGCAAGCTCGACTTCAAGCCGCTGGTGCTGACGCTGGGCGGCGGCATGGCGGTGCAGAAGGGCGTCGCCGAACGCTGGAAGGCCCTGACCGGCTGTCCGGTGACCGAAGGCTACGGGCTGTCGGAAACCTCGCCGGTGGCCACCGCCAACAAGTTCAGCGCCAGCGACTTCACCGGCACCATCGGCCTGCCGCTGCCGTCGACGGAGATCGCCATCCGCGACGACGACGGCAACAATCTGCCACTCGGCGAGGTCGGCGAAATCTGCATCCGGGGGCCGCAAGTGATGGCGGGCTACTGGAACCGGCCGGATGAGACCGCCAAGGTGATGACCAAGGACGGCTATTTCAAATCCGGCGACATGGGCTTCATGGACGAGCGTGGCTACACCAAGATCGTCGACCGCAAGAAGGACATGATCCTGGTCTCGGGCTTCAACGTCTATCCGAACGAGCTCGAGGAAGTCGTGGCGATGCATCCGGGCGTGCTCGAAGTGGCGGCGATCGGCGTGCCGGACGAGCATTCGGGCGAAGTGCCGAAGCTGTTCGTGGTCAGGAAGGACCCGGCGCTGACCGCAGAGACGCTCACCGCCTATTGCCGCGAGAACCTGACCGGCTACAAGCGGCCAAAATACATCGAATTCAGGACCGAGCTGCCGAAGACGCCCGTCGGCAAGATCCTGCGGCGGGCGCTGCGCGAATGACGGCAGCCGACGGCCTTGGCGCCGTGGATGCACCTTGCCGTCCTGACCCGACCGAGTTCATCAAGGCGAACATGCGCATCGCCCCGGTGCCGTCGCTTCCCGAAATCCGGCTTTATACGCCTCATCCGGGGAGTGGCCTGAGGCGGCTTATCGATCCGCGGCTAAGCTTCGACGATGATGACGACACGGCCGAGGCGGATGAGGATGGACCCGATCCGCAGCCGCCCTACTGGGCCTATGCCTGGGCCGGCGGCGCCGTACTTGCACGCTATATACTCGACCATCCGCAAACCGTGGCCGGTCGCCGCGTGTTCGACCTCGGCGCCGGTTCGGGTCTTGTCGGCATTGCCGCCGCCAAGGCCGGGGCGAGCGCGGTGATCGCCGCGGAGATCGATCGTAACGGCATTGCCGCGATCGGCCTCAACGCCGCGGCGAACGGCGTCGAGATCACCATTGTCGACAAGGATATCACCACGGGCCCGCCGCCGGCGGTCGACCTCGTGCTCGCCGGCGATGTGTTTTACGGCCACGAGGTTGCTTTGAGGGTTATCCCGTTCCTCGATCGCTGCCTGGCAGCCGGCATTGAGGTGCTGGTCGGCGATCCCCGCCGCAACGATCTGCCACTTTCCCGGCTGCGGTTGCACGCCGAATATCAGGTGCCGGATTTCGGCGACGCGAAAGGTGCCCCGACCAAGCCGAGCGGTGTCTTCTCGTTTGAGGCGGAAGAGCGCCGACCCCCCCTCAAACCAAATCACTCGAATGACTGAGTTCGACCCTTTGCAGACGATTCTATGGAAGCTATAGTCCAGTTATGGGGTATCGGCTCGATATGGAAGCCTTGCTAGCCCCGCTTCACTTTGATCAAAACACCCGTACCTGCCCATATTGACCCATCCCTGTTTTCGCAGTTTCGTTCGCCCAGTCGAGGTTCCGGCAATCCCGAGCCTATGACCAACCCGGTCTGGGTATGGGCAATTGAACAGGGTCTCAGCGGTTACTCCCTAAACAAGACGTTCAACGGCCCGCGTTCAGAAGATGTCGGACCGTGCTGGAGCTTCAGCCGGTACGGGCGCACTGAAACCACGCTGCCTGACGGCCGCCGTGTCAGGATCGGCGGCGAGTATGAAGATTGGTACGATGCAGACTTCTACATCTACAACGATGTAATCGTTAGGCATCCTGGGGGCGGAACCGAGATTTTCGGCTACTCGGACGACGTTTTCCCGCCCACCGACTCCCACACGGCAAATCTTGTCGGCGACCGTATATTTATCGTTGGGAACCTATCTTATCCGAATGTCCGTGGTCAAAAGGCGCAAGTGCTTGTTTTGGACACAACGAACTATGGCGTTGGTCGCTTTGATACGACCGGTGAAACTCCGCCGTGGATATACAAACACTCTTCGGAACTAGTCGAAGATGGTAGCGCACTCCTGGTTCGCGGCGGGCTTCTCATCGGGCCGCAATGGCCTGCCGCGGTCGAGAACATCGACGATTGGCGACTGGAGCTCCATACGGGCCGCTGGGAACGCCTCACCAGACGGCTCTGGCCACGATTTGCATTCGTTCGAGATGATGGATGTCAAAATCATCTCTTTTGGCTTCGCCGCCGTCTTTCGGATCGCGCCAGCGGCAGACCGGAGGATAGTGACGGTTTTCGAGCCAGGCATCTTAGCCATCTCGGCCTCAATCCTCGAATGGACTTGCTCGAAACATTGTACACGCCCGACGTGCCTCATTCGAAGATGCCTGAAATTACGGACGAGCATCGCGTCTATCGCCTGTGCGTTGAGGGCGTCACCGTGCGCTATGTTGAGGGCTGGCACGATATTCGGCTGACGGTGGAAGGTGTTCTTCCGAACCGGATTGTCGAGATGATCCGCCTGGATCTGCTGACCAAGCTGACGGCAATCGAGAACACGACCATCAACTGTATCCAGGTGGTGGTCGAGTAGGCCACGGAAGGCGTCCGATGCCAGGAAGAAACAGCTTCCCCCGTCAGATCGTTTCCTTGACCCGCGCCGACAGAAAATCCGGCAGGTCGGCAACCGAATCCAGCACGATATCGGCGATCGACGACAGCGATTCAGGTGTGCCGGTTCCGGAGAGCACGCCGATCGCCAGCCCGCAGCCGCCGGCTCGCGCCATCTCCAGGTCGTGGCGATTGTCGCCGACCATGGCGATTTGCGCCGGCTTCAGCCCGGTCAGGTCGCAGAAGGCGAAGATCGTGTCCGGCGCCGGTTTCGGATTGGCCACCGCGTCATAGCCATAGGCAGCGTCGAAGAGCTGGGCGACGCCAAGCGTGACCATCGTCTTCTCCGCGCCGCCGGTTGAATCGTTGGTAGCGACGCCGAGCCGGTAGGATCGCTTGTGCAGCACTGTCAGCGTTTCGACGATGCCGGGTAGGGCCACCGCCATCGACGAGCCTTGCACGGACGTGATTTCGTTGAAGCGGGCGACGGCCAGCATCTGGTCCTCGTCGGACAGGCGCGGGAACCACAGTTCGACGACATCCATGTTGGTGCCCGAGGCAAAGATCGAATCGGGCCTGAACCGCTTGTTGACGAAATCGAAACCCGCCGCCGAAAGCAGCCTGTCGGCCTTCCAGCGATCGCCCTCGGCGGCATCCATGGCCATGAAGTCGGCAATGCCGAGCCAGGTCGCGTTGAAGTCGACAAGCGTCCCGTCCTTGTCGAACAATATGCCCTTGATGTCTGCCAAACTGCTCACTCCGAACCACGCAAATGCTGGATGTATCCCACCAGGCCAGCGGTCGATGCATCCCGCTTCGCGGCACTTTCCTTGCCCTCCACGACAGGCAAGAGGCCGGTGGCCAGTTCCTTGCCGAGCTCGACGCCCCACTGGTCGAAGGAATTGATGTTGAACAAAGTGCCTTCGACGAAGACGCGATGCTCGTAGAGCGCGATCAGCCGGCCGAAGGTGCGCGGGTCGAGCTTGCGGTAGAGAATGGTCAGCGAGGGCCGGTTGCCGGAGAAGACGCGGTGCGGGGCGATCTTGTCGACCTCGGCCGGCTTCATGCCCTTGGCCAGCATCTGGGCGCGCGCCTCCTCCAGCGTGCGGCCCTTCATCAACGCTTCCGACTGCGCCAGGCAGTTGGCGAGCAGCAGATCATGCTGATGCTTGAGGTCCGGCTCGTGGCCGACGGCCGCAGCGAGGAATTCGACCGGGATGAAATCGGTGCCCTGATGCAGCAGCTGGAAGAAGGCATGCTGGCCGTTGGTGCCAGGCTCGCCCCAGACCAGCGGTCCGGTCGGGGTCGTCACCGCAACGCCTTCGAGGGTGACGCTCTTGCCGTTTGATTCCATATCGAGCTGCTGCAGATAAGCCGGCAGCCGGGACAGGCGCTGGTCATAGGGAATGACGGCACGCGCGGGATATCCGCAGATCACGCGATGCCACCAGCCAACCAGCCCCAGCAGCGCCGGCAGGTTCTCCTGCACCGGCGCCGTGCGGAAATGCTCGTCCATCTCATGCGCCCCATCGAGGAAGGCGCGAAAATTCCGCGGCCCGACCGCGATCATCACCGGCAGGCCGATCGCCCCCCAGACCGAATAGCGGCCGCCGACCCAGTCCCAGAAGCCGAAGACGCGATCCGATTCGATGCCGAACTTGGCCACCAGCTCGAGCGCGGTCGAGACGGCGGCAAAATGCTTGCCGACTGCTTCCTTGCCGAGTGCCTTCTGCACCCATTTGCGCGCCGTCTCAGCGTTGGTCATCGTCTCGACGGTGGTGAAGGTCTTGGAGGCGATGATGAAAAGCGTGGTTTCGGCCGACAGGCCCTTGAGCGTGTCGTGGATATGGGCGCCGTCGATATTGGAGACATAGTGCGCGCGCGGCCCGTCATGATAGGGGGCTAGCGCCAGCGTCGCCATGGCCGGGCCGAGATCGGAACCGCCGATGCCGATGTTGACGATGTCGGTGATTTTCTTGCCGGTCGCGCCGGCTGCCTTGCCGGAGCGCACGGCATCGGCAAAGGCGCCCATCGCGTCGAGCACGGTGGTGACGTCCGCCTTGACGTCCTGGCCATCGACGGTGACGCCCTTGCCGGTCAGGTTGCGCAGCGCGGTGTGCAGCACGGCACGGTCTTCGGTGACGTTGATCTTCTTGCCGGCGAACATCGCCGCCCGGCGGCCTTCGAGATCGGCTGCCCCGGCAAGTTTCTCCAGCAGGTCCATGGTGAGCGCGTCGACCGCGCATTTCGACCAGTCGAGCAACAGGTCGCCGTCGGTGGCTGAGAATGTCTTGAACCGCTGCGGATCGGCGGCGAAGGCCTGGCGCATGCTGGCTGGCGCCGCGGCGCGATGATCGCGCAAGGCTGCGAGCTGTTTCTGGAAGGCTGACTGATCCACTGGCGGGACTCCTGGCGTTTTCGACGCACCATATCAGACCGGATGTTTCCGGCGCGTGTCGTCGCGCCAAAACTAGTGAGCCGAATTCTGTACGGTCAATACGCGGCGATGACGCGAATCGTCACGCGGCGACGATGCAGGCGCGTCCCGAGGGTGGGCGGAGTGCCGGATTTTCCGCCGAAGGATCACTGGCATAAATCCCAACGATCAGAAAAATTGATTGGCGCAACCCCTTGTGCCACCGTTACATTCGACTGGTCCAGCCAAACGAAAAAAGCTGGCCATCGAGGAACATCTTCCATGCCACAGCGAAACGACACGGCGATATGGTCCGGCCTGTTCCGGATTTCGGCCGAATCCGGCCAGACCCTGCAGGCACAGATCCGCCAAGCCATCGTGGCCGCCATTCTCGACCGCCAGATCGCCGCTTCGATGCCGCTCCCCTCTTGCCGGATCCTGGCCGAAAAACTCGGCGTGGCGCGCGGAACCGTGGTGCTGGCCTTCCAGCAGCTCGTCGACCAGGGCTTCCTGGTGGCACGCGAGCGGCGCGGCCATTTCGTCAATCCCGATGTGTTGGCGACACCAGCCAAGCCGCATCAGAAGGCGCCCGACCAGGCCAACGAGATCGACTGGAAGGCACGCCGCAAGATCGCCGCAAGCGACATGCCGCCGCCGGCCAAGCACGAGAACTGGATCAAGTCGTCCTACCCCTTCGTCTACGGCCAGTTCGACCCGGCGCTGTTCCCGACCGCTGAGTGGCGCGAGTGCAACCGCATGGCGCTTGCCGTGCTCGAAATCCGCAACTGGGCGTCCGATATGGTCGATCGCGACGATCCGTTGCTGATCGAACAGATCCAGGCGCGGCTGTTGCCGCGGCGCGGCATCTTCGCCAATCCCGACGAAATCATCGTCACGCTGGGCGCCCAGAACGCGCTCTACATGCTGGCGACGCTGTTGATGGGCAAGGGCTCCAAGGTGGCGATGGAGGACCCCGGCTATCCCGACGCACGCTCGATCTTCCGCCTTGCGGGCGCCGACATCCAGCCGGTGCCGGTCGACCAGTCCGGCATTGTAACCGCTTCTATTCCCAATGATTCCGGGTTCGTGTTCGTCACACCCAGCCATCATTGCCCGACCATGGTGCCGCTGTCGGCGGAACGGCGGCAGGATCTCCTGGCGCGGGCCAACCGCTACAACCAGATCATCATCGAGGATGGCTATGACAGCCAGCTTCTCGACGAGGCGCCGCAGCAGGCATTGAAGAGCCTCGACCGCTCCGGCCGCGTCGTCTATGTCGGCTCGATGTCGAAGACGCTGGCTCCAGGCCTGCGGCTCGGCTACATCGTCGCCTCGGCCGGACTGATCTCGGAACTCCGGGCGCTGCGCCGCTTCATGCTGCGCCATCCGCCTGCCAACAACCAGCGCGCCGTCGCGCTGTTCCTGTCGCTCGGCCATCACGAGGCACTTGTGCGGCGGCTGTCGAGCGCCTTCGACGAGCGGCGCAAGCGCCTGGTCCATGCGATTTCCGCTTTCCTGCCGGAATGGCGTTCGACCGATTCGGCGGGCGGCACATCGCTGTGGCTTGAAGGGCCGCGCGGCACCGATTCGCGCGGACTGGCCGAGGCGGCCGCCTCGCGCAGCGTCATCATCGAGCCGGGCGATCGTTTCTTCGATCGCACTGAAAAGCCTTCGCGTTTCATGCGGCTGGGCATTTCCTCGATCGCGCTCCAGCACATCGAGCCAGGCATCCGCGAACTGGCCACCGCCGCCGGACGCAGGCCGGCCGCCGCCTGATCCACCGCCCGACCCCCTTGCCTGAGCCGCACAACGTGGCTCCGGCTCCATTAGCCCTGGCATATGCAGCCGGACCGTCTGGCTCATAGGCTGGGCCAATGCCGGCGGCATAGTCGGAGCACAAAGGGGAAAGAAGCAGCCGATGGTGGACCAACCGCCGCGCCCTGCTTCTCRGAAAGGTGGAGTGTCTCCATGTCAGTTCTTGAAAAGCAGGAAGCGGCGGCGGATCAACGTTCGCGCCGCTCCGGCGGGCGCGAAGCGCGCCGCGCCATGCGGGCAGCACCGTTGGCCGACGACATCAAGCCGGTGCGCGCCGGCCTCGAAGGCGGCAGCTACGGGCCGCTGACGGAGAACGACCAGGAACGCATCCACGAGGCGGTGCTGACACTCCTGGAAACGGTTGGCTTCGCCAATGCCATTCCCTCCTGCATCGAGGCGCTGACTAAGGCCGGCGCCAACTATGGCGACGATGGCCGCATCCGCTTCCCCCGCGCGCTCGTGCTCGACACGATCAAGAAAGCGGCCCGGCATTTCACGCTGCACGGCCAGGACCCGAAGCACGACATGCTAATCAAGGGCAAGCGCGTGCATTACGGCACGGCGGGCGCTGCCGTGCATCTGGTCGATGTCGAAAAGCGCGAATACCGCGAGTCGCTGCTGCAGGACATCTATGACGCCGCCCGCCTCGTCGAGGGGCTCGACAACATCCATTTCTTCCAGCGGCCCATGGTGCCGCGCGACATTCCCGACCCGCTCGATATGGATTTCAACACGCTCTATGCCTGCGTGATGGGCACGTCGAAGCATGTCGGCACCTCGTTCACGGTGCGCGAGAACGTGCAGCCGGCGCTCGAAATGCTCTATGCCATTGCCGGCGGCGAGGAGAACTTCCGCGCCCGGCCGTTCGTCTCGAACTCCAACTGCTTCGTCGTGCCGCCGATGAAGTTCGCCGAGGACGCCTGCGGCGTGCTCGAGGCCTGCGTCGAAGGTGGCATTCCGATCCTCTTGCTGTCGGCCGGACAGGCCGGAGCTACGGCCCCGGCGGCGATTGCCGGTGCAGTGGTGCAGGCGGTGGCCGAAGTGCTGGTCGGCCTTATGTATGTCAACGCCATCAAGCCGGGGCATCCGGCGATCTTCGGCACCTGGCCATTCGTGTCGGATCTCAGGACCGGCGCCATGTCTGGCGGTTCGGCCGAACAGGCGGTGCTGACCGCGGCCTGCGCGCAGATGGCGCAATATTACGACCTGCCGGGCGGCTCGGCCGCGGGCATGACGGATTCGAAACTCCCTGACATCCAGTCCGGCTATGAAAAAGGCATCACCGATGTGATGGCCGGCCTTGCCGGGCTCAACCTGGTCTACGAATCGGCCGGCATGCACGCCTCGCTGCTCGGCTTCTGCCTGGAAAGCCTGATCATCGACAACGACATGCTCGGCCACTGCCTGCGCTGCGTGCGCGGCATCGAGGTGACCGACGAGGCGCTGTCGATCGACACCATCGCCGATGTCTGCCTGAAGGGACCAGGCCACTATCTCGGCAATGAGCAGACGCTGCGGCTGATGCAGACCGAGTATTTCTATCCGGCCGTGGGCGACCGATTTTCGCCCAAGGAATGGAACGAGAAGGGCCGGCCCGACATCCTGCAACGGGCGATCATCGAGARGAAACGCGTGCTTGCCGAGCGCTTTCCGCGCCATGTGCCGAAGCTGATCGATGACAGGCTGCGTGCCCGCTTTGGCGAGATGATCAAGCTGCCGCGCGGCAGCATGGGCGGGTAGGCCCTCGCAAAACAATCAGTCCGCGTTGAGACCGTAGCGCTCGACGACTTCGGCATTGATCAGCTTGGCGTGCAGCGTCATCAGCACGATTTGCGCATCCAAGCCGTCGCCGGTTTCAAGGGCGGCCTCGATCCGGCGTTCTGCATCCAGCCTGTTCTGAAGACCGTTGGATCGTTCGAAGGCTTCCGGTCCGGCGATGCAGTAGCTGAACAATCGCGCCACGTCTGCATAGGCTTGGCCGGGCGGCTCGTCAGGCCAATGATCCTTCATCAGATTGACGATTGTCAGTTTTACGCCCTCCGGCACGAGGGCGGGATGAAGGTCGGCGCCACGCAATGCCGCATCGAGCTGCCTCAAGTCGCCCGAGCGGCCGAACATTCCGAGGAAGCCAAGGGAAGAGCGTCGTGTCGCCAYCATGTTCCAATCCGTTTCAAACCACTTAAGTGGTTCGCAAGCGGAATACAAAGGCAGCGACCTCTAAAGCGCGTCACATTGAAACGGGTTCACGCGACGCGCTTTATGCCTTTGCCGTTGTGCATGTCAGCCACTTGCCGCCAGCAGCAAGACACCGGCCAGGGCTGATCCGGCAAGCGTCGGCAGCATGCCGATTCTAAACTTCAGGATAGCGATCATG
>NZ_JBFULQ010000157.1:0-11438 GCF_054049815.1 Mesorhizobium sp. P5_C1
GGTCGAGGACCGCGCCAAGGTCGAGATCCAGGCGACAGCCGTCATTCCGGAATGACCTTTGCTTATCCGCGAAGGCCAGCCTGCCTCAAAATCGGCAGCACGTGGTCGCAGAAATAGGGCAKTTCCTGCGTGTAGTTGACGAAGGACAGCGCGATCCCCTGGTAACCCTGCTCAGCAATGGCGACCATGTCGGCGGCGATGGTTTCGGGCGTTCCAATCAGCGGATAGGTGCCGGCGCCGCCGGCGAAACGCTGCCGATAGCGGTCATAGGCATGCGGGTCGTGCGATTGCGAGAATTCCTTCTTGCCGGCCATGTGGGCATCGACCGCGTCGTGGTCGGCCATATCAACGGCATAGCGCGCGTAGTAGGCCTGCGCCTCTTCCATCGTCGGACGGCAGACCACATGCGCCACCGTGTAGACGCCGACATCACGGCCCACCTTGTCGGCACGTTCGCGTATGTCGGCGACGTGCTTGCCGGCGTCGCCCATCTCGGAAAAGGTCGTGAACAGATAGTCGCATCTGGCGGCGGCGAAATCGCGGCCCGGCCCGCCGAAAGCGGCGTTCATCGTCACCGGGCGCGGAACTTGCAAGCTGGCCGGACGGCTGACCGCTTCCTTGAGGCGATAATAGGTGCCTTCATAGTCTAGAGGCTCGCTTGAGGCATAAAGCCGTTCGAGGATCTCGATCCATTCGGCCGCCTGGTCGTAACCCTTTTCGACCAGCGGCGTGCCGAACATGCCGAATTCCTTCGGGTTCCAGCCGCAGACGATGTTGAGGCCGGCGCGGCCCTGGCTGATGTGGTCGACGGTCGCCAGCGCCTTGGCGGCGTAGAGCGGATGCACGAGCGGCACATGCACGGTCATAAACAGGCCAATCTGTTCGGTGGCCATGGCGAGTGCCGCCGCCCAGGTGAAGGTCTCGAACGACCATTCCCGCACCTTGTTGCGGCCGCCGAAGCCGCGCCAGCGCGCGATCGGCAGCATGAATTCCAGCCCGGCGCGGTCAGCGATCTGGGCCGCCGTCAGATTGTCCTGCCAGCTTCCCGCCCAGCGTTCCGGAACATCGGTGATGGCAAGGCCGCCATCGGCATTGGTCGAAAAGACGCCGAGCTTGAGTTTGTTCGGGCCGTGCAGGGGATGCGTTTTGATCATGTCTGGAACTCGTGGCGGGAGAGCCCACGCTAGGCCCGCGCGAAAATATTTCAAGCCTGAAATAGCTTCGCCTGACAGTCGTTTGCGGATATGGATTCTGGCAGAGCGAGAAAGGTGACGGGCATGAGCGAGTTCCGCCAGAAGTGTATCGGCAAGACGAACCTCGTTGGTTCCTTTGCCGCCATTCCCCATCCCGTGGCAGTCGAAGTGATGGCGCAGTCCGGCCTTGATTTTCTCTGCATCGACTGGGAGCATGCCCAGATCTCGCGCGACATGATCGAGACCATGGTGCGAGCGGCCGACGTGCATCGCTTGCCGGCGATGGTGCGCGTTCCCGGTCATGCGCCGGAAGCGATCCAGGCGGCGCTCGACAGCGGCGCGCAAGGCGTGCTGATCCCACGCGTCTCGACCGCTGCCCAGGCGGCGATGGCTGTCAAAGCCTCGCGCTATCCGCCACAGGGCGAGCGTGGCGTCGGGCCCGGCCGTGCGGCCGGCTACGGCTATCGCATTCCCGAATATCTCGCCGGCGCCAATGGCAGGATCGTCGTCGCGGTCCAGGTCGAGACATCGGAAGGACTGGCCAACATCGAGGCCATCGCCGCCGTCGACGGCGTCGACGTGATCTTCGTCGGCCCCGGTGATCTTTCGGTGTCGATCGATGCGATCGGACCGAAAGGCGCCGACAAGCTCACCGAGGCAATCCGCAGGATCATCGGCGTCACGGTTGCGCATGGCAGGACATCAGGCATCTTCTGCGCAAAGCCGCAAGACGTCTCCCAATGGGCCGCCATCGGCGCCAGCTTCTTCGTGCTGGCCAGCGACACGATGTTTCTCGGTGCGGGCGCTGCCGCCGGCACCGCCGCCGCGCGTGCCGAGCTGACGCGAGACGGGCGCAGCTAGCGCAAAAAGGGCGTATTGGTCGGGCAACAGGCTGGTCAAACTTTTTAAGCTTAAAACTTTCGCCTTGAAAAGCGCCGCGCTTTGGATAAGCATTCCAAGATCGATGGCGACTGCGGTACCGGGCGGGCTTGCCGGGGGCAGTCCATCGTGGTGTTCCGGGTGGGAGGGGTTTCAGTCCTTGTCGTTCATGCTGCCCCAGTCGTCGTCCAGCGCGCGATATGCCTTCGATGGCATTCGCGCCCAAATCCGTGACCTGCATACCGAGAACATCGCCAACCTTGCCGTTCGGGCGCGCGAACTCGGCGACGTCATCGCGCTCTGGTACGGCGAAGGCGACATGGTGACGCCCGCTTTCATCCGCGATGCGGCCAAGGCTGCCTTCGATGAAGGCCTGACCTTCTACGTTCCCAACATGCGCGGCCATGGCCCCCTGAATGAGGCGCTGTCGGAGTACCAGACGCGCATCCATGGCCGGTCGATCCCGATCGCGCGCACCACGGTCACGCCGGGCGGCATGCAGGCGCTGTACCTTGCGCTGGAACTTCTGGTCGATACCGGCACCAACGTCGTCTATGTCGCGCCGCAATGGCCCAACATCCACAACGCCATCCACTTGATCGGCGGCGAGCCACGGCCGTTTTCGCTCGACTATAGGGGTGACTGGCATCTCGACCTCGACCGGCTATTTGCGACCTGCGATGCCCGCACGCGCGCGATCTTCCTGTCGACGCCCTCCAACCCGACCGGCTGGACCGCCTCAGCCGAGGAAATGCGCGCGCTGCTCGATTTCAGCCGGCGCACCGGCATCTGGATCATCTCCGACGAGGTCTACGGCCGGCTCTATTTCGATGACGATGTTGCGCCCTCCATCCTGCAGATCGCCGAGGATGGCGACCGGGTGCTGTCGGTCAACAGCTTCTCGAAGGCCTGGGCGATGACCGGCTGGCGCATCGGCTGGCTGACGCATCCGTCCGGGGTGGCCGACCAGCTCGGCGCGATGACGCAATATGTCAACAGCGGCACCGCCGCGCCGATCCAGGCCGGTGCGGTTGCAGCGATCCGCCAGGGCGAGCCGCTGGTCGAGGAGATCAGGCAGCGGATCAGGACTGGCCTTGACCTCGCCTATGACCGGCTGGCGCAAATTCCGGGCGTCATTCTGCCAACGAAACCGCGCGGCGGCATGTATGCCTTCTTTGCCATGGAAGGCGAGAGCGATGCACGGCGCGCCTGCACCAGGATTCTCGAGACGGCGCGCGTTGGGCTGGCACCCGGTCATCTGTTCGGAAGTTCGGCAACGGCCTTCCTGCGAATGTGCGTGTGCCGTGAACGCAAAGAGATAGCGACCGCGCTTGACCGCATGGTCGCGGCCATGAATTGACGCCCTGCCGACGGTGGGACGGCAAGAAACCGTGCGGGGCCAACCCCGCCCGATCAACAACCAGAGGGAACACCCCAGAGGGAACACCATGAATCTGAACCGTCGCAATCTCATGCTTCTCGCCGCCGCCATCGGCATCGCCGCCGGCCCTGCCACCGCCTATGCCGCCGACGTCCTCAATGTCGGCGCCTACCCGACCAACCCGCCCTTCGAGTACAAGAACGAGAGCGGGACGTTCGAGGGATTTGAAGTAGACATCGTCAACGAAGCAGCCAAGCGCATCGGCATGACCACGGATATCGCCGACCTCGGCTTCCAGGCATTGTTCGCAGCCACCACCTCGAAGCGCATCGATGTCGCCATCTCGTCGATCACTATCACGCCGGAGCGGCTGAAGTCGCAGTCGTTCACGCAGCCCTATTATGATTCCGACATGGGCATCGCCACCAAGACCGACAGCCCGATCAAGGCCGAAGCCGACCTCAAGGGCAAGATCGTCGGCGTGCTGTCCGGCTCGACGGGCGAAACCTGGGTCAAGGGGCATCAGGAAGCCGACGGCTTCGCCGACGTGAAGGGCTATGACACGCAGCAGAACCTGCTGCTCGATCTCAGCGCCGGACGCGTCGATGCGGCCGTCAGCGACATCCCTGGCATGCAGTACTCCTTCACCAAAATGAAGGACCTGACAGTCAAGGAGCGCATCAAGACCGGCGAGCAATACGGCCTGATGATGACCAAGGACCACCCGCTGCTCGGCAAGCTGAACGACGCGCTGACCGCGATGAAGAAGGACGGTACGCTGGCCGCCATCCACAAGAAGTGGTTCGGCAGCGACGCGCCCGCCGATTCCTCGACCGTCAAGGAAATGCCGCTGCCGAAGGCCTGAGCGGCGACTGACAGAACGCAGGCGTGCCGGCTCGAAAGGCCGGCACGTCCTGTTTTATTCATGCCCTTCCCGGAGCCGTAGTTTGGTGCGGCGCAGCCGATTTCGGTGTTCGGGTCTTGCTCTGGCGTCACTGGACGCAAAACGGTTCGGGAACGCTCCCATGTCGCTGATCGACACCTTCTTCAATCCCGATGTCATCATGTCCAGCCTGCCGGCGCTGCTGCGCGGGTTCCTGAACACACTGCTGCTCGGGTTGCTCAGCATCGGCATCGGCATCCCCATCGGCCTGGTGATCAGCCTGGTGCGGCTTTATGCGCCGAAGCCGTTGCGGTGGCTCGCGGTCGGCTACACCGACATCTTCCGCGCCCTGCCGGTGCTGGTCGTGCTGATCCTGATCTACTACGCGCTGCCGTTTCTCGGCATCCGCCTGTCATCCTGGGCGTCCGCTGTGACGGCCTTCGCCATCAYCATGTCGGCCTACTCGGCCGAGGTGTTCCGCTCCGGTATCGAAAGCATTCCGCGCGGCCAGTTCGAGGCGTCGCAGGCGCTCGGCCTGCCGTTCCTTTTGACCTTGCGCAAGGTGGTGCTGCCGCAGGCGGTCCGCGTGGTCATCCCGCCGATGACCAGCAACTGCGTCTCGATGTTCAAGGACACTTCGCTCGCCTCGACCGTGGCGCTGCCGGAATTGTTGAAGGAAGCGACCAATGCGCAGTCGCTCTACGCCAACCCCTCGCCGCTGATCGGCGCAGCACTCGTCTATCTCATCTTCCTCTGGCCGATGGTCCGCCTCGTCAGCTTGCTTGAAGAACGCTTCAAGACCGAAAAGACGCGCTGACCTCGCAAATCAAACCACCCGCCAAGAACTTCGCAGGAGCCGACCTTGAACAAACATCAAACCGACAATGCGAGCGCCGCCGCGTTCCCCGTCGACACCATCCGCACCATGTTTCCAGCCTTGCAGCGGGCCGGCGACTTCATCTTCATGGACAATGCCGCCGGCGCGCAGATCCCGCAAAGCGTGCTCGACGCGGTGACCAACCATCTGGTTTCGCACAACGTGCAGCGCGGTGGCCGCTATGGCCGCAGCGTCACCGTCGACCAGTCGGTCGCCGACGCCCGCGAGAGTGTCGCACTTCTGATAAACGCCGCCAGCCCGGCCGAAATCTGCTTCGGCATGAACGCCACCTCGTTCATCCGCCTGGTCAGCCTCGGCATCGGCCAGATGCTTCAAGAGCGCGACGAGATCGTCATCACCGACATGGACCACGACGCCAACATCGCCACATGGCTGGCGCTGGAGTCCGCCGGCGCCAAGTTCAAATGGTGGCGCATGCGCGAAGACGGCAATTTGCATGTCGACGATCTGCGCCCGCTGGTTTCCGACCGCACCCGGCTGGTCGCCTGCACGGTCACAGCGCATTCGATCGGCTCGATCGTCGACGTCGCAGCGGTTGCCAAGATCGCGCGCGCAGCCGGCGCGGAGGTGTTCCTCGACTGCGTGCACTATGGGCCRCATGGGCTGATCGACGTGCAGGCCTGGGATTGCGATTATCTGGTCTGTTCCGGTTACAAGAACTTCTCGACACATATGGGCTTCCTGTGGGGGCGCTTCGAGACGCTGAAGCGGCTGCCGACCTTCCGCGAGGATTTCATCCCCGACGAGCCGCCCTACAAGGTCGAGGCCGGCACTTTCATCTACGAGAACGTCTCGGGCATGGATGCGGCCGTGCAGTATCTCGAACTGATCGGCCGCAATCTGGCGCCATCCAACAACCGCTCGCGGCGCGACAACATCGTCGCCGGCATGGGCGCCATCCGCGACTACGAGCTGGTGCTGGCGCGCGAGATGCTCGGCGTGCTCAAGGATTGCGGCGCGACGATCTACGGCGTTGCCGACGAAGCCCGTATCACCGAACGCGTGCCTACCTTCTGCTTCAACATCGGCAGACTGTCACCGCAGCGGATCGTCGAGGAAATGGCCGACATGCAGATCGGCATCCGCGACGGCCACATGTACGCGCCGCGGCTGATGAAGCGGCTCAACCTGTCGATGGACAGCGGCGCCATCCGCGCCTCGCTGGTCCACTACAACACGGTTGAGGAGATCAGGCGCTTTGGCGAGGCGCTGCGCACCATCATCGCCAAGCTGTCGTAAGCGGCTTGGCCTAAAGCGCGTCGCGTTTGAAYGGATACAGGCGACGCGCTTTGGGTTCTTGGTTTCATGCATGTCGTTCTCGCAAAACCGAGGCCACTTTTGCGCGACATGCATTAGGGTGTGTTGAGATTCAGGTCAGGCCGAGTCGAGAATGGTAGCTTCCGAGAACCGGAGCGGAGCGTACTTAAGGTACGTGAGCACCGGAAGCGCAGGAAGCCGCCATTCGCAGGCCGGCCTCACCTGAATATCGACACGCCCGGTCAGGCGGCCTTCTTCTTTGCCAGCCTCGCCTTGATCGAAGCGACGTCGGCGCGCGGCGTCGCGGCGAACAGCGTCTTGGTGTAGCTGTGCTTGGGGTCGGCGAAGACCTCTTCGCGCGAGCCGTATTCGACCGCCTCGCCGAAATACATCACCATCACGTCGTCGGCGATGTAGCGCACCACCGACAGGTCGTGGCTGATGAAGACGTAGGTCAGTTGGAACTCGTCCTGCAGGTCGGCGAGCAGGTTGAGCACCTGCGCCTGCACAGACAGATCGAGAGCCGAGACCGGCTCGTCCAACACCAAGAGGCTGGGGTTGAGCATCAGCGCTCGGGCAATGGCGATACGCTGCCGCTGGCCGCCGGAAAACATGTGCGGATAGCGATTGTAGTGCTCGGGTCCGAGACCGACCTTCTTCAGCATCTTCATGGCAAGGTCGCGCCGTTCCTCGGCCGGCTTGCCGGTGTTGATGAGCAGCGGTTCGCCCAGCACGTCGCCGATTTTCTGGCGCGGGTTGAGAGACCCGTAAGGGTTCTGGAAAACGATCTGCACCTTGCGGCGCATCTCCTTGCTCAGCCCGTCCTTGGCGATGTCGACCTTGTTGCCGTCGATGAACAGCTCACCCGAAGTCGCGGGATCGATCAGCGTGATGATGCGGGCCAGCGTCGACTTACCGCAGCCGCTTTCACCGACGATTGCGAGCGTCTTGCCCTTGTCGACGCTGAACGAGACACCCTTGACCGCATGCACCGTGCGCTGTGCGCGAAACAGCCCGCCCCCGACGTGATAGTCGCGGACGATATTCTTGCCTTCGACGACCTTGATGCTCATGCGGCGGCTCCCGAAGGCGCCGGCTCGAACAGCATGTCGGAAACGGTCGGCAGCCGGTCGCCGACGGCATTCTCCGGCAGGGCCGACAAAAGCGCGCGCGTGTAGTTGCTCTTCGGTGATTCAAACAGCGAGAGCACGTCGGCCTCTTCCATCTTGCGGCCCTTGTACTGGACGATGACGCGGTCGGCGGTCTCTGCCACGACGCCCATATTGTGGGTGATCATGATCAGCCCCATGCCGTATTTGGCCTGCAACGACACCAGGAGATCGAGGATCTGCTTCTGGATGGTGACGTCGAGGGCGGTGGTCGGCTCGTCGGCGATCAGCAGCTTCGGATTACAAGCAATGGCGATGGCGATCATGACGCGCTGGCACTGGCCGCCCGACATCTGGTGCGGGAACGAGTTCAGCCGTTCCGCCGGCTCGGCAATACCGACCTGCGTCAGGAGTTCGATGGCGCGCTCCCGGCGCTGCGCAGCGTCCATACCCATATGGAAGCGCAGCACCTCTTCGATCTGGAAGCCGACGGTGAAGCAGGGATTGAGGCTGGCCATCGGCTCCTGGAAGATCATCGACATGTCCTTGCCGACGATCTTGCGCCGCTCGGCAGGGCTTAGCTTCAGAAGATCGCGGCCATTGAAGCTCATGCGGTCGGCGGTGACCGTGGCCGTCCATGRCAAAAGCCCCATGACCGCCAGCATCGACACCGATTTGCCGGAACCGGATTCACCGACGATCGCCAGCACTTCGCGCTCGTCGACATGGAGCGACACGCCGTCAACGGCGCGGAAAGAACCGGAAGCGGTCTGGAACTCGACGACGAGGTTCTGGATATCGAGCAGCGCCATCACGACCTCCTCAGTTTCGGATCGAGCGCGTCACGCAGACCGTCGCCGATCAGATTGATGGCAAGCACAGTGATGAGGATGGCAAGACCGGGGAAGGTCACGACCCACCAGGCGCGCAGGATGAATTCGCGCGCCGAAGCGAGCATCGTTCCCCATTCGGGCGTTGGCGGCTGGGCGCCGAGGCCGAGGAAGCCGAGAGCGGCCGCCTCGAGGATGGCGTTGGAAAACGACAGCGTGCCCTGGACGATCAGCGGTCCCAGGCAATTCGGCAGGATGGTGCGAAGCATCAGCCTGATATGGCCGGCGCCGGCGACCTTCGCCGCCACGACATATTCGCGGCTCTTCTCCGCCATAACGGCAGCGCGCACCAGCCGCGCGAAATGCGGCTGCAGGACAAGCGCGATGGCCAGCATCGCATTGAACAGGCCGGGGCCAAGGATGGTGACCAGAACGAGCGCCAGCAGCAGCGACGGGAACGCCAGGATAAGGTCCATCACGCGCATGATCGCCACGTCGACCCAGCCGCGGAAATAGCCGGCCAACAGACCGAGCGTAATGCCGCCGGTGAGAGCCAGCGTAACCACGACCGCGCCGATGAGCAGCGAAAAGCGCGCGCCATAGAGCAGGCGCGAAAGGATGTCGCGACCGACGGGATCGGTTCCAAGCAGAAATTGGGTGCTGCCGCCGGCCTGCCAGGCCGGCGGCCTCAGAAACGCGGTCTTGTCCTGAATGTCGGGCGCATAGGGCGCGAGCAGCGGCGCAAACAGCGCCGCCAGCACCAGCAGGATGAAGACGAACAGGCCGATCACGGCGCCGCGATTGACCGAGAAATAGTGCCAGAAGGTCCTGAAGCCGGTCAGGCGGTCAGGGTTGCCGGCGGCCATGGGGGCGATTTCGGTCGACTGGCTCATCACGACGCCCGTATGCGCGGGTTGATGACGGCATAGAGCACGTCGACGATGAGGTTCACGGCCATGACGATGAGGGCGATCAAAAGCAGACCTGACTGCACGACGACATAGTCGCGCTTGAAGATGGAATCGACCATCCACTTGCCGATGCCCGGCCAGGCGAAGATGGTTTCGGTGAGGATGGCGCCGGCAAGCAGCGTGCCGACCTGCAGGCCGATGGTGGTGACCACGGGGATGAGCGCATTGCGCAACGCATGCAGGCCGATCACCCGCGACGGCGACAAGCCCTTGGCCCGCGCCGTGCGGACATAATCCTCACCCAGAACTTCCAACATGGCCGAACGCGTCTGGCGGGCAATCACCGCCAGCGGAATGGTGCCGAGCACGATCGCCGGCAGGACCAGGTGGCTGAGCGCCGAGCGGAAGGCATCCCATTTGCCATAGAGCAGGGTGTCGATGGTCATGAAGCCGGTGATCGGCTTGAAGAAGAACTGCAGGCCGATGCGGCCCGAGACCGGCGTCCAGCCGAGGTAACCGGAGAAGAAGATGATCAGCAGCAGGCCCCACCAGAAGATCGGCATGGAATAGCCGACGAGCGCCGTGCCCATCAGCGACTGATCGAACCAGGAGCCGCGCTTGACGGCCGCGAATATGCCTGCCGGAATGCCGAGCGCCATGGCGAAAATCATGGCGAAGAACGACAGTTCCATCGTCGCCGGAAAGAGGATCTTGAACTCTTCCATCACCGGGCGCTTGGACGAGATGGAGACTCCGAAATCGCCGGTCACGACCTCGCCGACATAGCGCGCGTATTGCTGCCAGATCGGCAGATTATAGCCGAACTGTTCCTTGAGCTCCTCGTAACGCGCCGGCGCCACGCCGTGTTCGCCGGCCATGGCAAGGATGGGATCGCCAGGCAGCAGCCTGACGAAGGCGAAGGCACAGATAGTGATGCCGACAAGCGTCGGGATCAAAAGTGCAATTCTGTGAAGAATATATTTGAGCATGGCGAAGGGGGCAGCGCTTTACAGCGCCGCCCCACTCAATATCTTATTCGGCTTTGTCGACGCCGTCGAAGCGGTGAATGCCGAGCGGGTCCATCATGAAACCGCTGACATTCTTGCGCACGACTGCGTAGACTTGGCTGTGTGCCAGCAGGAAGGCCGGAGCCTGCTTCTGGAAGACGACCTGCGCCTGCTCATAGAGCTTGGTGCGCTCGGCCTGGTCGCTGGTCTTCTTGGCCTTCTGGATCAGGTCCTCGAAGTCCTTGTCGCACCAGCTCGAGTAGTTCGAGACGCCGATGGCGGAGCAGGCGAACAGGGTGGCGAAGAAGTTGTCCGGATCGCCATTGTCACCGGTCCAGCCAATCTGGAAGGCGCCTGGACGGTCCTTCTTCTTGCCCTCCGAGCGATACTTGGTCCACTCGTAGTTCACGATCTCGGCCTTGACGCCGACCTTGGCCCAGTCGGCCTGGATCAGTTCGGCGGCGCGCTGGAAGTTCGGGTTGTAAGGACGAACGCGATCGGAAGCCCAGAGCTGGATTTCCGTGAGCCCGGCAGCGGACAGAACCTTCTTGGCCGCATCCGGATCATAGGCGTCGACCTTCACATCCTTGTCCCACGACCACATGGTCGGCGGGATCAGGTTTTCGGCCGGCGTGGCGCCGGCGTCCTGGAACAGCGACTTGATCAGCGCCTCCCGGTCGATGGCCTGGTTGAGCGCATGGCGCACCTCAGGCTTGTCGAGCGGCGGGATGGTGGTGTTGTAGCTCATGTAGCCGATGTTTAGGCCGGCCTGATCCATCAGGGTCACGTCCTGGTTGGCCTTGATCGTGCCGATGTCGGCAGGATTCGGATAGGGCGCGATGTCGCATTCGCCAGCGAGCACCTTCTGGATGCGGGCGGTCGCGTCAGGGGTGATGGCGAAGACGAGATCGTCGATCTTCTCCTTGCCCTTGAAATAATCCGGATGGGCCGCGTAGCGGATAACCGAATCCAGCTGATAGTCGACGAACTGGAACGGGCCGGTGCCGATCGGCTTGGTCGAGAAATCGGCCATCTTGCCGGACTTCTCCAGCTGCTCGGCATATTCCTTCGACACGATCGAGGCGAAGTC
>NZ_JBFULQ010000158.1:0-11433 GCF_054049815.1 Mesorhizobium sp. P5_C1
GTTCTAAGCGGCACCCTTGCGCTGTTGCTCCTATCAGGCGTCACGGCTCTGGCGGGCACAGGGCAATCGACCGACAGCGGCTTTTCCTTCCATCTGCCCAGCATCGAATTGCCCGGCATTTTCGGCCAGAAGAAGAAACCGGATCAGGTTCAGCTGGTGCAGTCCGACGGTACCGCCGTGACCGGGCTGGAAGAGCAGCTGCGGCAGATGAACGGCAAGATCGAGGAACTCAATTTCCAGGTCCTGCAGATGCAGGAGCAGATCCGCAAGCAGCAGGAAGACAACGAGTTCCGCTTCCAGCAGCTTGAAGGCGGCACGCAAGGCGGGCAGCCGCCGGCACAGAAGAAATCGGACGCCACCACGACGGATACCAACACCGATGTGGCAGCGGCTCCGGCAACGCAGGCGCCGGCCGATGCGGGCACCGCGCCCGCCGCCGGCCAGGAGGTCATCGTCGAATCGCCCAATGGCGACCCCGGCAAGGTGATTCCAGGAACGGGAGCGCCGGAAAAGACTTTCGGCACCATCACTGTCGACAAGAACGGCAATGTCATCGATGCCGGCGGCAGCACCCAGGCGACCGCGCCGGTGCAGGACACCGCGCCAGCCAGCGGCGCTCCGGCCAAGGCCGGCAAGTCCGACGGCACGGTGGTGGCGGCATTGCCCGCCACCAACGACCCCGAGGAACTCTACCGCAACTCCTATCAGTTCATCCTCTCGGGCGACTACAGCACCGCCGAGCAGGGTTTTCGCGATCACATCTCCCGCTTCCCCAAGGATGCGAAGGCGGCGGATGCGCATTACTGGCTTGGCGAGTCTTTGCTCGGCCAGCAGAAATATCGCGACGCGGCCGAGACTTTCCTCTCCGCCAGCAAGGACTATCCCAAGGCCAAGAAAGCTCCCGACATGTTGTTGAAGCTCGGCGTGTCGCTGGTCGGCCTGAAGCAGCATGACGTGGCCTGCGCCACCTTCAGCGAGATCGGCAAGCGCTACCCCGACATCTCCGGCGCGCTCAAGGAACGCGTCAAGCAGGAAAAGGCGCTGGCGGCGTGCTGATCCTTTCCGTGCATGTCGTTGCCCCGAAACCGGGACCATCTTTGGGCGACATGCATTGATGCTCGATATCGAGCCTGACCTCTCGAAGAGCCTTTTTTCGCATATCGATTTTACCAGCGGCGCCGTTGCGGCCGTGTCCGGCGGCAGCGACTCGACCGCCCTGCTCCTCCTTCTCAAACACCATCTCGACCGCACTGCGCCGGCAACGAAGCTGCTGGCAGTGACGATCGACCACGATTTGCGGCCCGGTTCGGCAGCGGAAGCGCAGGGGATGGCGAAGCTGTGCGCCACGCACGCAATTGCGCATCGCATCCTGAAATGGTCCGGCCCCAAGCCGTTGACCGGTCTGCCCGCCGCGGCCCGGGAAGCGCGTTACCGGCTGCTGGCCGAGGCGGCACTGGCGCAAGGCATCGGCCTGATCCTGACCGGCCATACCGCCGACGACCAGGCGGAAACGGTATTGATGCGGCAGGTCCGTGATGAGGGCGGGAGCCATGCCGACACGGCGGGCCGCGGGCTTGCCGGCATGGCGCCGGCCACCTTGTATGACTGGCGCAGCTGGATCGTGCGGCCGCTTCTCGGCACGCGACGCGCGGCGTTGCGCGACGTCCTGCGGCGGCAACATGTCGACTGGGCCGATGACCCGACCAATGTCGACGAGGCTTTCGAGCGGCCGCGCCTGCGCGCTAGGCTCGCCGACGGCGACGGCGTGCAGCGCATCGACGATGCGCTGGCGCTGGCCGCGCATGAGGGCAACGCGCGCCGGCAGCTTGGCCTGGCTGCCGCTGACCTGATCCACCGTTTCGCGACCCAGCCGGCGGCCGCGCTCATTCGTCTTGATCCTGGCTTGCTGAACGCCGGGGAGGAGCAGGCGGCCGTCTACGCACTGCGCCTTCTGCTGGCCACGACCGGCGGGATTGCCTTTCTGCCGGACCAGGCCCGCAGCGAGGCGCTGTTTGGCCGGCTGAAGGCCGGATTTCTTTGCGCCACATTGTCGCGGACGGTGGTCGATTCCCGGCGCGCCGGCATCTTCCTGCACCGCGAGGCGCGCGGCCTGCCGCCCGCCGCCGCAGTCACCGAGGGCACCCTCTGGGATGGCCGCCGGCGCATCACATTGAACGACAGCAGCGGCGCATTGTTGATCGCCCCGTTCGGCGCAGCAGCAAAGCGGCCGCCGATCGGCGAGGGGCAAACCCCGCCAAGCCTGATGCGCGCCGCGCTCGCCGCCGAGCCGGCGCTATGGCGAGCCGGTGAATGCTTGGGTTTGCCGGGGAGCATCCGGGCCCCTGCTGTGGTCGAGGCACGGCCGGCCGTTGCCCCCTTTGCCCGCTTCCTGCCGTCCTTCGACCTGGCACCGGCGCGGGCCGTCGCCAGGCTGATTGGCGCGGCCCCGCTTCCCGCCTTGCCTTTCAGTGGCCACAGTGCCTGACGATGTTGGGCGAAAGCTTAACCCAGACCTGCTGTTCTGCTTGGCAAGGGGAGGCGCTCTCCCTATGTTAGGCGCAAGTTTCCTCTCATGACGTGTGTCCGACGCGCGGACGCCAACGGGACAATTGATGAATCCGAACTATCGCAACCTCGCGCTCTGGGCGATCATAGCGGTCTTGCTCATCGCCCTGTTCAATCTGTTCCAGACGCCGCAGACGCGAGGGGCTTCCAGCGATGTGCCTTATTCGCAGTTCCTGCAGGACGTCGCGGCGGGCCGGGTCAAGACGGTGACCATTGCGGGCGCTCGCATCACCGGCACCTACACCGACAATGCCAGCGGCTTCCAGACCTATTCGCCCGGCGATCCGTCGCTGGTCTCGCGGCTGCAGGACAAGAACGTCACCATCAATGCGCGGCCTGAGAGCGACGGTTCCAATTCGCTGTTCGGCTATCTGATTTCGTGGCTGCCGATGATCCTCATCCTCGGCGTCTGGATATTCTTCATGCGCCAGATGCAGTCCGGCTCCGGACGAGCCATGGGGTTCGGCAAGTCGAAGGCCAAGCTGTTGACTGAGGCGCATGGCCGCGTCACCTTCCAGGATGTTGCCGGCGTCGATGAAGCCAAGGAAGACCTGGAAGAGATCGTCGAGTTCCTGCGCGATCCGCAGAAGTTCCAGCGGCTCGGCGGCAAGATTCCGCGCGGCGTGCTGCTTGTCGGCCCTCCGGGAACCGGCAAGACGCTGCTCGCCCGCTCGGTTGCCGGCGAAGCCAATGTGCCGTTCTTCACCATCTCCGGTTCGGACTTCGTCGAGATGTTCGTCGGCGTCGGCGCCAGCCGCGTCCGCGACATGTTCGACCAGGCCAAGAAGAACGCGCCCTGCATCATCTTCATCGACGAAATCGATGCCGTCGGCCGCCATCGCGGCGCCGGTCTCGGCGGCGGCAATGACGAGCGCGAGCAGACGCTGAACCAGCTGCTGGTCGAGATGGACGGCTTCGAGTCCAACGAAAGCATCATCCTGATCGCCGCCACCAACCGGCCCGACGTGCTCGACCCAGCGCTGTTGCGGCCGGGCCGCTTCGACCGCCAGGTGGTGGTGCCGAACCCCGACATCGTCGGCCGCGAAAAGATCCTCAAGGTGCATGTGCGCAACGTGCCTCTGGCACCGAATGTCGACCTCAAGGTCGTCGCTCGCGGTACGCCGGGCTTCTCCGGCGCCGACCTGATGAACCTCGTCAACGAATCGGCGCTGATGGCCGCTCGGCGCAACAAGCGCCTGGTGACGATGGCCGAGTTCGAGGACGCCAAGGACAAGATCATGATGGGCGCCGAGCGTCGCTCGTCGGCGATGACCCAGGCCGAGAAGGCGCTGACCGCCTATCACGAGGCCGGCCACGCCATCCTGGCGCTCAACGTGCCGTCGGCCGATCCGCTGCACAAGGCCACCATCATCCCGCGTGGCCGGGCGCTCGGCATGGTCATGCAGTTGCCGGAAGGCGACCGCTACTCGATGAGCTACAAATACATGATCTCGCGGCTCGCCATCATGATGGGCGGCCGTGTCGCCGAGGAGTTCAAGTTCGGCAAGGAAAACATCACCTCGGGCGCCTCCTCGGACATCGAGCAGGCGACCAAGCTGGCGCGCGCCATGGTCACGCGCTGGGGCTTTTCCGACAAGCTCGGCCACGTCGCCTATGGCGACAACCAGGAGGAAGTGTTCCTCGGCCATTCGGTGGCGCGTACGCAAAACGTCTCGGAAGAGACCGCGCAGATCATCGACGCCGAAGTGCGCCGCCTGATCGACGAGGCCTATTCGACGGCAAAATCCATCCTGACCAAGAAGAAGAAGGAATGGATTGCACTGGCGGAAGGGCTGCTCGAATACGAGACGCTGTCGGGCGAAGAGATCAAGCAGTTGATCGCCGGGCAGAAGCCTTCGCGCGACCTTGGCGACGACACGCCGCCCAGCCGTGGGTCGGCGGTGCCGAAGTCCGGTGGCCGGCGCAAGAAGGGGCCGGAGCCCGAAGGCGGCATGGAACCGCAGCCGTCAAGCTGACAGGGGCCACTGATTTTTGAGAAACAAACGCCGCGGCTTCAACCCGCGGCGTTTTGCTGTTCGGCGTTGGTCACAGGCCGTGCGGCGCGAGCGCGCTTGCCTTGCCGTGGCCTTGCCCGTCGGACCGGCCGGCATGTTGCTTGCCCCATCTGGCGAGCGGGATCAGGGCATTGTCCAGCTCGATACCGAATTCGGTGATCGAGTATTCGACCCGGGGCGGATCTTCGGGGAAGACCTCGCGGTGGACGATGCCGTCGGCCTCCATTTCGCGCAGCTGCTGGATCAGCATCTTTTCACTGATGTCGGGCACCAGGCGCTTCAGTTCACCGAAGCGCGCCGGCGCCTTGTGGATCTGCCAGAGTAGCAAAGCTTTCCATTTGCCGCCGATCACCTCCAGCGCCGGTCCCAATCCGCAACTATCTGGCTGTTTCTTTCCCATATTTCATCCAATTCTGAGCAATCGGTGGGTGGCTTACATTTTTGTCGGTACTTGAGAAAAACCAAGCCGGTCCATAACTTCAAACCAGATCGCCGGCACCGGCAAACAGCACAACAACATATCGGTACCTTGCTTCGGCCTGCAAAGGCCGTCGGTGGTCGAATTTTGGCGAAAGGGATGGATCATGACACGATACGCAAACAAGAAGGCCGTGGTGATCGGCGGAACGCACGGCATGGGGCTTGCCGTGGCGGAGGCGCTGGTCGAAGGCGGCGCCAACGTGCTGGTCACCGGCCGCGATCACCGCAACATCGAAGCCGCCCGCGCGAAGTTGTTTTCGCGCGCCCATGTCGTGCAGTCGGACATCGGCGACATGGCCGATATCGTCACGCTCGGGGCCGAAGTGGGCCAGAAGCTCGGCCAGATCGACTTCCTTCACATCAATGCCGGGGTTGCCAATCTCGAGCCGGTGGAGCGGGTCACCGAGGACAGCTACGACCGCATCTTCAGCGTCAACACGAAAGGCGCCTTCTTCACCGCACAGCGCCTGTTGCCGCTGATCAAGGATGGTGGTGCGATCGTCTTCACCTCATCGATCGCCGATGAATCCGGCAACGGCGGAATGAGCGTCTATTCCGGGTCGAAGGCAGCACTTCGCGCTTTCGCCAAGGTCCTCGCCGCCGAGCTCCTGCCGCGCCGGATCCGCGTGAATGTGGTCAGCCCCGGCTTCATCGATACGCCGACAATGGGCGTGGCGAGCGCTTCCGCCGAGGAGCGGGCGGCCTTCATGGCGATTGGCGACGCGGTCACGCCTATGAGGCGTCACGGCACCATCGATGAGGTGGCGCATGCGGTGCTGTTCCTGGCTTTCGACGCAACCTTCACCACAGGCGCGCGACTGACCGTCGATGGCGGACTTGGCCAGGACCTGAGCCCCTTGCCGGTGTGACCTGGCAAACCCGAACCACGGAGAGACACAAGATGAGCGATATGACCGTAATCGGCCTTGGCGCCATGGGCACGGCTCTCACCGAGGCCTTCCTCGACAAAGGCCATGTGGTGACCGTGTGGAACCGTTCTCCAGCAAAGGCGCACGCTTTGGCGGCCAAGGGTGCTGTCGTGGCTGCCAGCGTCGAGGAGGCCGTCAGGTCGAGCCCGCTGATCGTGGTGTGTCTTCTCGTCTACGACACGGTCCACGAGGCCCTTGCTCCCGCGCGGGAAGCGCTGTCTGGCCGCACACTGGTCAATCTCACCAACGGCACGCCCGAGCAGGCGCGGGCGATGTCGCAGTGGGCCCTCACGCACGGCGCCAACTATGTCGATGGCGGCATCATGGCGGTGCCGCCGATGATCGGCGGGCGGCACGCCCTAGTCCTCTACAGCGGCTCCAAGCAGGGGTTCGACATGCACTCGGAACAACTCGATGYGCTCGGCACCAGCAAATATCTGGGCGAAGATGCCGGCCTGGCGCCGCTTCACGATATCGCGCTGCTGGCGGGCATGTATGGCCTGTTCGGGGGTGTGATCCAAGCGCTGGCGCTGACGGGATCGGCGGGAATTCCAGCCGGTGTATTCATGCCGCTGCTGACGTCATGGCTGCAAGCGATGCAAGGTGGGTTGCCAAAATGGGCCGAGCAGATCGACGCCGGCGACCACACCAGCAATGTCGCCTCCAATCTCGGCATGCAGGCCGAGGCCTATGTCAATCTGATCGATGCCAGCAAGGCCGCAGGCATCAGCACCGAACTCATGCTGCCGATGCAAGGCCYGATGAAGCGCGGCGTGGCGGCCGGCAAGGCTAGCGCCGATCTCACCAGCCTGGTCGAGCTTCTGCAGTCACAGAACAGGTCGATTGAGACTGTTTGAACGCAACAAAAGGCCCGCGAAGCTGATGCCTCGCGGGCCTTTGTGTTTGTCTGGCTATATGGCGCTCAGGTCTTCAGCTTGGCGTTGCAGAGGCTGTAGAAGCCGCCGCCCTTCTGGATCCACTTGAGGCCGCCAAGCGCGTTCGCGTCCTTGAGGGCATAGTACTGGTCGAGACAGGTATGCATGCGGCCCTTTCCGGGGGTCTCGCTGGCGTATTTCGGCGAGATAGCCGACGGGAAAGTGACGCCCTTCGGTGCAGCCGTCGTCGGCTTTGCCGGCTCTTTGGTGTAGTTTGCCTCACTCGGAGCCGGCACCGTGTCGTCATCCGACGCGGCGGCACCGCATTCGGTCTTGCGGAAGTCGTTCCACTTCATGCCTTTCAGCGTGTTGGCCGTCTTGGCAGCCTGATACTTGGTGCTGCATTCGGCCATGGTTAGACCCTTGCTGTCGGCGGGAGCCGCGGCAGCCTTGGTGGTTGCCGGCTTGGTGTCGGCGGCGGCTGATGCGCCGGCGGCGCACTCGGCCTTGCGGAAGTCGTTCCACTTCATGCCGTTCAGGGTGCCGGCAGCCTTCGCCGCCTGGTACTTGGCGCTGCATTCCTTTGCCGTCAGGCCCTTGGCGGTGCTGTCGGTTGCCGCGGCGGTGGTCGTCTTGGCTGCCTTGGCCGGCTTCGTTTCAGCTGCCTTCTTGGTGTCGGCTGGCTTGGTATCGGTTGTCGCGGCGGCATCGGTGCCGCATTGCGCCTTGCGGAACTGGTTCCAGGTCGCTCCGGCGAGTGTCCCCGCGTCCTTGGCGGCGTTATACTTCGTGCTGCACTCGGCCATCGTCAGCGCGTTGGCTGGCGAAGCCAGGAACAAGGTCGCGACGGCGAGGCCGGTCAAAGTGGCAAGTCGGTGGATGAGCATAGCGTTTCTCCGTTGCAGCAGCCCATGATACGTCCCTGCAAATCAATAACGCTCAACGGTCGGTTGCGCCAGATGCTAAGTGGCGTATATACCGCCCAAAGCTGGCTCCTCCCGATAAGGTGATGAAATTGTTGCCTGTTGCTGGATTGCGAGCAAGATTTTTCCAGGTGCATCCGCGCTGAAATGCTCGCATGACTGGTATAGTGCAGCGTGGCAGTCTCAGCAATTGGGTTGCAGTCATGCTGTGTGCAGTGCACAACAATGATTTTCTAAGGATTGGTAACATACAATCACACAATGTGATCATGGCGCCCTGGCCAATTGTGGCATGACGTGCCGGCAAAGAACTGTCGAGGAATCTGGTAAGCATGGCAGGGAATTATTTCGGCACGGACGGCATTCGCGGGCGCGCCAACAAATTTCCGATGACCGCTGAAATCGCGATGCGGGTCGGCATGGCCGCCGGCCTCTCGTTCCAGCGCGGCAGTCATCGTCATCGCGTCGTGCTCGGCAAGGATACCAGGCTTTCGGGTTACATGATCGAGAATGCGATGGTGTCCGGCCTGTGCGCAGCCGGCATGGACGTGTTCCTCCTCGGCCCGATCCCGACGCCAGCCGTCGCCATGCTGGTGCGTTCGCTGCGTGCCGATATCGGCGTCATGATCTCGGCCTCGCACAATCCCTACTACGACAACGGCATCAAGCTGTTCGGCCCCGACGGCTACAAGCTCTCCGACGAGATCGAAGAGCGCATCGAGGGCATGCTCGACAAGGACATCGAACTGACGCTCGCGGATTCAGACGGGCTTGGCCGCGCCAAGCGCGTCGACGGCGTGCATGACCGCTACATCGAATTCGCCAAACGCACCTTGCCGCGCTCGATGTCGCTTTCGGGCCTCAGGATCGTCGTCGACTGCGCCAATGGCGCCGCCTACAAGGTGGCGCCCGAGGCACTGTGGGAACTGGGTGCCGAAGTCGTCG
This sequence comes from Mesorhizobium sp. P5_C1, assembly GCF_054049815.1. NCBI lineage: Bacteria > Pseudomonadati > Pseudomonadota > Alphaproteobacteria > Hyphomicrobiales > Phyllobacteriaceae > Mesorhizobium > Mesorhizobium sp. P5_C1. The sequence continues at coordinate 8,733 of NZ_JBFULQ010000158.1, forward strand.
CCATCAATGTCGAACCCAACGGCTTCAACATCAACAAGGAATGCGGTTCGACCCATCCCGCGGGTCTGCAGAAGAAAGTGCACGAAGTGCGCGCCGACATCGGCATCGCGCTCGACGGCGATGCCGACCGTGTGGTCATTGTCGATGAGAACGGGGCGATCGTCGATGGCGATCAGATCATGGCGCTAATCGCCGAATCCTGGCACCAGAGCGGGCGGCTTGCCGGCGGCGGCGTCGTGTCGACGGTCATGTCCAATCTCGGCCTCGAACGTTTCCTCGGCGACATGAAGCTGCAATTGCACCGCACCAAGGTCGGCGACCGCTATGTCGTGGAGCATATGCGCGCGCATGGGCTCAATGTCGGCGGCGAACAGTCGGGCCATATCGTGCTGTCGGATTTCTCGACCACCGGCGACGGCCTCGTTTCGGCGCTGCAGGTGCTGGCCTGCATCAAACGGCAGGGTCGGCCGGTCAGCGAGCTGTCGAAGAAATTCGAACCGGTGCCGCAGCTTCTAAAGAACGTCCATATTTCCGGCGGCAAGCCCCTCGAGGAAGCGCCCGTCAAGGCAGCCATCGAGGACGCCCGTCACCGCCTGGGCAAGGCCGGGCGGTTGGTCATCCGGCCATCCGGCACCGAGCCGCTGATCCGCGTCATGGCCGAGGGCGACGACCCGCAACTGGTCGAGGCCGTCGTCAACGACATCGTCGAAGTCATCTCGGAAACACGCAGCGCCGCCTGATCCTAGCGCGCCCGAAGGGCGTCGCGCCCAGCGCGCCCGAAGGGCGTCGCCAAGCGCCCACGCAGGCGTCGCGCCTCAGCATATCCACCCGCAAAAAAGGCCCGCCCTTCTGGCGGGCTTTTTGTTGGCCAGCAGTCGCTCCCGGTCTCGAAAGTCGCGCCCCGATTCCTCGAAGTGTAGAGATTCGTGGTTAAGCAACAGGGTTAAACGCCTTTTAACCTTTGCAATTCATTATCCACGACTGAAAGCAATCGCATTTCGGACACGATCGCCGTTCCGAACTTCCTAGGGGTGACAAGCATGTTCAATACAGCAAGAAAGGCCCTGCTCGCTACGCTGTTCGCGGGGCTGACCGGGCCGGTTTTCGCAGCCGACCTCCCGGTGGTCGAAGAGGCTCCGCCGCCGGTCTACGAGCAGCCGGCCGATATTGGCGGCTGGTATATTCGCGGCGATATCGACTATCACAAGTCGGATGTGCGCGGCGTCGACTACATGACTTACTCCATCGATCCCTGTAATTGCCTGATCACACCCGGCAACAAGAGCTTCGATTTCGCCAATCTCAAGGGCGGTTTCTCGCTCGGCGGCGGTGTTGGTTACAAGGTCAATGATTACTTCCGCACGGACTTGACTGCCGACTACTGGTTCAAGTCGAACTTCGACGGCGGCACTTCGGATGCCGTCTCGACATCGACCGAAGAGTCAAAGATGAGCGCATTGCTCCTGCTGGCAAACGCCTATGCCGATCTCGGCACATACCATGGCATCACACCCTATGTCGGCGCCGGCATCGGCGGCGCGCATGTCAAATGGGATGATCTCAGGGACCCGAACACCACCGAGTTCAACTCCGGCTCGTCCAACTGGCGCTTCGCCTACGCTCTGATGGCCGGTGCTTCCTACTGCCTGACCGACAAGATCATCCTTGATGCCGGTTATCGCTACAGCCACATCCAGGGCGGTCGCATGTTCGAATGGGACGCAAGCAGCGCCGGCCCTGGCTTCGACGGCGGCATCAACACCCACGAGGTGCGCGGTGGCCTGCGCTATCAGTTCGGCGGGAACAACGGTTGCGCGGCGCCGGTGGTTGCCTATCAGCCTGAACCCGAGCCGGTCTACACCAAGTAACGCTAGCATTCCCAGCAAGTTCGCGAACCGCCCGGCATCGACCGGGCGGTTTTCGTTTGAGCGGTTCTGCGTTTCATGGAAACGCAGAACCGCTCTATCTCTTTGTCTTGACGCGATCCGTTTGACACTTTTCCTGGAATTTCTCGTGGGTCGCCTGCAATGAAAGTTTCCGCCGGAAATGAATTTGCTAACGCTCTGTTAGCCTTAACCGGCACTTAACCACTATGGTTAACAATGCTTCCTGAAACGATGGCTGCCGTTGCAATAGCTGGCGGCGCCAAATTCGGGAGTCGGGTCCATGACAGTTACTTCGCGTATAGCGCTGGCGCTCGGCGCACTTGCCCTTATGCCGCTGACGCCCACGCTCGCCGCCGACTATGATCCGCCGATCTACGTCGACCAGGCGCCGGACTATGTGCCCGTCGAGGTCGGCTCGGGCTGGTATCTGCGCGGCGATGTCTCCTATCTGGTGCAGAAGAGCTTCGAAAATAAGGATTTCACCTTCACGCCGGCGAGCTACGACGACAAGGAAGATCCCATCTTTGTCAGCATCGGCTTTGGCTACCATTTCAACGACTATCTGCGTGCCGATCTCAATCTCGGCTACCTGCCCGGCAACAAGATCAGCGTCGGCTATGACAATTCAGCAATCGTGACGCCGCCGGTAGAGTCGACCGTGGCATCGGCATCGCTGAAGAACTACGCCTTCTCGGGCATGCTCAATGGCTATGTCGACCTTGGTACCTATGTCGGGATCACGCCGTACCTCGGCGCCGGTATCGGCGTTGTCCGCAGCACGCGCAAGCTTTCGGCTAGCTTCATCGACAACAATG
>NZ_JBFULQ010000159.1:0-11429 GCF_054049815.1 Mesorhizobium sp. P5_C1
GATGAAGGCAGTCGAGGCCGGCGTCTCGGTGGAGCTCGTGCGCTCGGCACGGCATCACGGCGGCGACGGAAACTGGGGCGATCTCTTGATCCCAGTGATCGTCACGCAGCAGAGCAACAGCTGATCGAACGCGCKCAACCGACCCTTCACCTGCGCAGTCTCTGCGCAGGTGAATTTTCTTTTTATGAAGCCCACCTGTGGACAGTTGAGTACAGTAGCGTTGCTTGAAATTCACTGTTCCCAGGGATGATCTGGGGGACTTTTATTTCAACTTGACATAGGCGGCGATCTCACGCCAATTGCGCTCCAGATTCAACTCTGCATTGAAATAGGGGCGAGCTTCTTGGCCGACTTGTGTGCCCAGTGAACCGCGAAGGCGAGACTCCAAGACACCTGAATTTTGTTGCCCGCGACTCGAACACAGAGACGATCCGCGATCCATCGCAAGTGCTCGTCGTCTGCAAATCGCCGATCAATCGCGTGGTGATTTCAAAGATCGTAGAGCGATCCGGGCTCAAGCCAATCTCGGAATCTCCCGACATGGCGGTAAAGATCCTGCGGTCCCTCATTCCCGGTGCGGTTGTCCTTGACGGCGGCGCCGACAACAAGGACTGCGACAATCTGATGGCCAGTATCGACGCGTTGAGGCGAGCCTCCGGCAAATCGCTTCCGGCGGTGATCCTGCTTTCAACCAAGAATGGCACGCCGGAGAGCCTGGGCCTGTCGAGCGTCATAGACGTGGTGGTCGCCAAGCCGATCACACCCGAACGGCTGCAGCCGGTGATCGATCGCCTGATCAACCGCTAAGCAATTTCCGTCCGGAATTGCGCAAAATAGGAAGGCCCCGCGATCAGTCCGGATTGACGATGCTTTCGACCAGTCCGGGCAGTTGTCCGAGATCGGATATCTCACGGAAGCGTGGCTCGGTCACCGGAGCCTCTACATGCTCAAGCACCCAGGTGAGTTCATGCGGCACGTGGACACCCCAACCGCCGGCCTCGATCGCCGGCACCACGTCCGACTTCAGCGAATTGCCGACCATCATGCTTCTTGCCGGACCATCGCCGTGGCGGCTGAAGAGGCGGGCATAAGTGGCGGCACTCTTGTCGCTGACGATCTCGATCGCGTCGAACAGATCTCCGAGGCCTGATCCAGCCAGCTTGCGCTCCTGGTCGAAGAGGTCGCCCTTGGTGATCAGCACAAGGCGGAATGCGCCGGCAAGCTTCTCGATCGTCTCGCGCGCATGCGGCAGTGCCTCGATCGGATGGCTCAGCATCTCGCGGCCGGCATCGAGAATCTCTGATATCACAGAAGCCGGCACGCGGCCTTGCGTGACCTCGATCGCCGTTTCGATCATCGACAGCGTAAATCCCTTGATGCCGAAGCCATAGACGGCAAGGTTGCGTCTTTCGGCCTCCAGCAATCGTGCCGAGATGTGCTCGGCTTCGCCATGATCGGCAAGCATGGCGGCAAAGCGCTTCTCCGTCATGCGGAAGAACTGCTCGTTTTGCCAGAGCGTGTCGTCGGCATCGAAGCCGATCGTCGTCAATTTGCTGTCGTGCCGCATGCAAAGTCTCGATTGGGATCGGGGTCTCGATTGGGATTGGGAAACTAAGCCGATTGGCGTGATTTTCAACCGCCTCAGTCAATGCCCGACGTGGCTCCCCTTCCCTTCCACAGGGGCGCACGGCTATACTCCACAATCCGCAACCCAATCTGGTGAATGATGCCGCCTGCAAAAAAGGAAGTCCGTCCGTCGAGCCGCGGAGGACGGGCGCGTACGCCTGCCTTCGTGAAAAACCAACGTGGCGTCAAGAACTGGAAGGAAGCCAGCGCCTGGCTAGAATGGCGCGGCATCGAGGACATCGAGTGCATCACACCTGACCAGGCCGGCGTCGCACGCGGCAAGATGATGCCATCGAAAAAATTCACCTCCAACACCTCGCTGGCACTGCCGTCGGCTGTCTTCATGACGACGATTTCCGGCGGCTATCCCGAGGATGGCAACGGCTTCCACTATCCGGAGGACGATGGCGACCTCAAGCTGATGCCGGACCTGTCGACGCTGACGGTGGTGCCCTGGGAAGAGGACCCGACGGCCGCTGTCATCTGCGACCTCGTCCACCAGGACGGACGCTCTGTCGAGTTCACGCCGCGCAACGTGCTCAGGCGCGTGCTTGCCGCCTACGACAAGCGTGGACTGAAGCCGGTGGTGGCGCCCGAGATCGAGTTCTACCTGGTGCGCAAGAACCCCGATCCGGACTATCCGCTGACGCCACCGGTCGGCCGTTCGGGGCGCGCGATCGGCGGCGGCGCCGGCTATTCGATCGCCGGCGTCAACGAGTTCGACGAACTGATCGACGACATCTACCATTTCTCCGAGGGCCAGGGCCTGGAGATCGACACGCTGATCCATGAGGAGGGCGCCGGTCAGCTCGAAATCAACCTGCGCCACGGTGACCCGATCGAGTTGGCCGACCAGGTGTTCATGTTCAAGCGCACCATTCGCGAGGCCGCGCTCAAGCACGAGATCTACGCCACCTTCATGGCCAAGCCCATCCAAGGGCAGCCGGGCTCGGCCATGCATATCCATCAGTCGATCATCGACAAGAAGACCGGACAGAACATCTTTTCGGCAGAGGACGGCTCGGAGACCGAAGACTTCTTCCATTTCATCGGCGGCATGCAGAAGCATGTGCCGAACGCGCTGGTGATGTTCGCGCCCTATGTCAATTCCTACCGCCGGCTGACACAGGCGGCGTCGGCTCCGGTCAACAACAAATGGGGCTACGACAACCGCACCACGGCGTTCCGCGTGCCGCGCTCGGATCCCGCGGCGCGGCGCGTCGAAAACCGCATCCCCTCCTCCGATGCCAATCCCTATCTGGCGCTGGCGGCATCGCTTGCCTGCGGGCTGATCGGCATCACCAACAAGATCAAGGCCGAGCCTCCCGTGCTGACCACCGCCAACGCGGCCGAGATCGACCTGCCGCGCAGCCTGCTCGAAGCCGTCGACCTGTTCGAGGCCGATGAGGAACTTTGCGCACTGCTCGGCAAATCCTTCGCCGCGACCTATGCGGCGATCAAGCGGGCGGAATTCGAGACGTTCATGGAAGTGATCAGTCCGTGGGAGCGAGAGTATCTGTTGCTGAATGTGTAGGGAGTAGCGAGTAGCGAAGGTACCCGATATTTTTCTATTCGCTATTCGCTATTCGCTTTTCACCTCCTCCTTCTGAATCACCGAGTCTTTCCTCCATCATGCCCTACCAATCCCCGATTTCTCCCGGCCGTTCCTGGTATGAGGACACCGCCGGCCCACGGCCGGAATATCCGGCGCTGGATGGCGACAAGACGTGCGATGTCATCATCATCGGCGGTGGTTTCACCGGCCTGTCGGCGGCTGCTCACCTTGCCAAGGCAGGCACGAATGTCGTGCTGATTGAAGCCTACCGCTTCGGCGATGGCGCCTCCGGGCGCAATGGCGGCCAGCTTGGTACCGGCCAGCGCGCCTGGGTCGAGGACCTGGAAGCCGAATACGGCTTCTCCCGCGCCAAGGCGCTGTTCGGCCTTGCCGAAGAGGCTAAGGCGGATCTCCTCGAGTTTGCCGCCGCCAACCAGATCGATATCGACTATATGCCGGGCCAACTCTCGGTGGCGCACAAGCCGCGCTATGTCGACGACTACAAGGCGCATGCCGAGATCATGGCGAGCCGTTTTTCCTACCCGCATATCTCGTTCATGGATGCCAAGCAGACGGCGGAGCGGCTGGGCTCGACCGCCTATTTCGGCGGCACGCGCGACACCGGCACCGGCCACATCCACCCGATGAAGCTGGTGATCGGCACCGCGCGGGTGGCGGCGCAAGCCGGTGCGCAACTGTTCGAGGAGACGCCATCGACCGGCATCATTTCCAGTGGTGGCAAGGTCAAGGTTTCGACACCGAGAGGCACGCTGACAGCGCAGAAATGCCTGATCGCGGTCAACGCCCATGGCGGCACGCTTGAGCCGGTGAGTGCCGCGCACATCATGCCGATCGGTTCGTTCATCGGCGCAACGGTGCCGCTGGGCGCGGACTCGACAGTGCTGCCGGGCGGCGAGGCGGTCGACGATTCCCGCTTCGTCGTGCGCTATTTCCGCAGATCGAAAGACGGGCGGCTGCTGTTCGGCGGACGCGAAGTCTATGGCGTCAACGATCCGAAGGATATCCACATCCACATCCGCCGTCAGATCGTCGAACTCTATCCGGCACTCAGGGATGTCGAGATCACGCATGGCTGGGGCGGCTATGTCGGCATCACAGTGCCGCGCAAGCCGTTCGTGCGCGAAGTGATGCCCAATGTGATCTCGGCCGGCGGCTATTCCGGCCACGGCGTCATGCTGTCGAACTTCTTCGGCAAGCTCTATGCTGAAACCGTCGCCGGCAACCGCGACCGCCTGAAGCTGATCGAGGATCTGAAGATCCCGCCATTCCCCGGTGGTCGGCGCTTCCGCGCGCCGCTGCTGTTCCTGGCACTCAACTGGTTCGCGTTGCGCGACAGGATCTAGAAGCTGTTCTGTCCAGGTGGAATTGGGAGCGTGATCTCCTGCGAAACCGCATGGTCGCTTTTCGGGATCGTGGTCCGGACGGACAGGATCGCTCTCATCTATGTAATATTGCTGTAATATTTGTTGCCGTAACGGCACATTGCAGAATCCCCTCCAAAGGAGCAGAATCCCTGATGAGGGCGTAGTGATGCCACAATCAGCGATATAAAGATGCCGGTTGTGGGTTACTGACGGGGAATTCTGCGGGCTTGCCCGCTTTGATTCTTGGGACTGATGCAGATCTGGCGCCAGGTTCTTGGCATTTGATCGGAAGAACATCGGCCCGCTTATGGAGGTGGCAAGAGTGAGAGAGCCCTTCAGTTTCGGTACGCCGGAACGTCGGCGCTTTGCCATGCAGTTCGGATATGACATGCGGCCGTCCTTCTGGCAGGAGGTCCGCTCGAATTCGCATCTGGTGATCGCTGCGATCGGCACCGCCGCACTGCTTGGTGTCGCCGCGGTGGCGCTGTGGCTGGCATTGCCGGCCAATGACAGGCAAGCGGCGGCGAGCCCCGAGCAGACCATTCCAACCATTCCGGTGAAAACGACGAAAATCGCTCCGGCGGGAGCAACTGTGGCTGCAGCAGCCGTGCCGCAGGCGGCGCGCAAGTCGGACAAGATTTTGCCGACCGTGGCGGCCGCGCAAGCCACCATACCGGCGCTGCCAGCTAATGATCCGCGTTGGACCGGTTCGCAGTCGAAGGCCGCATCCGCTGCCGGTGCGCCTGCTCCCGTCCAGGTGGCGAACCAGGCTAAACAGGCACCGGACAAAGCCGCAGTGGCATTCGCGCAACCTGCAGCCGATAGCGATGCGGCCAGCGAACTTGCCAAGGTTGCCGCCCCCACTCCGCCGGCGGGTAGCCATCCCGATGACGCGAAAACCGCCGCCATCCCGGCGGTGCAGCCGCAAGTGCCGTCGGAGCAGCCCGCAGCGGCTGAAGGCGACGGCAGCCAGGCCAAGTCGAAGCCACGCAAAGTCGAGGCCGCCGGAACCGGACAGATCCTGCGGGCCGTGACCATGCGCAGCGGCCCGAAGAAAAATGCGGCCGCTATCCTCACGGTGCCAGCCAAAAGCTCGGTGCAAGTGATGAGCTGCAAGAAGTGGTGCCAGATCACCTACAACGGCAAGACCGGCTGGATCTACAAGACCTACATCAAGACCGGCGCCTGACGCCTCGAGCAATTTCAGGAAAAGTGTGAAGCGGTTTCCCCGGGAAAAGCGCGTAGCGCTTTCCCTGAGCGAATTGCGCCAAGACAAGAGATAGACCCGTCGCCGAAACGCTGCCTCCGTGCCGCATTTTGATTTGCCCATGATCCTTTCCGAAAATCGGTACCGATTTTCGGGGCATTGGCGCTTTCAGATGCAGCGTCCGCCGTCGACCTCCAATGCCACACCGGTGATGAAGGCGGCTTCATCGGACGCCAACCAGAGTGCGGCGTTGGCGATATCGAGTGGTGTCGAAAGCCGGCCGAGCGGGATCGACGCACGGAACTTCTCGCGGATTTCAGGCGTGTCGGCGCCCATGAACTTCTCCAGCATGCCGGTCTCGCCGGCAACCGGGCAGAGGCAGTTCACACGGATGTTCTTCGGCGCCAGTTCCACCGCCATCGACTTGGTGGCGGTAATCGCCCAGCCCTTCGAGGCATTGTACCAGGTGAGGCCGGGCCGCGGCCGCAGACCGGCGGTGGAAGCCGTGGTCAGGATGACGCCGCCGCCYTGCCGATCCATGATCGGCACCACGGCGCGTGCTGCGTGATAGATCGCCTTCATGTTGACGGCGGTGATCAGGTCGAAGGTTTCCTCGTCGACGTCGAGCATGTCGCCGTTGCGATGGGTGTAGCCGGCATTGTTGACCATGATGTCGATGCGGCCGAAGGCGCTCTTGGCGGCATAGACCATCTCGTCAAATTCGGACCGCTGCGAAACATCGGTCTGGGTCCAGATCGCCGCCTCGCCGATTTCGCTGGCGACACGCTCCGCGCCCTTGGCGTTGAGGTCGGCGACGACGACCCTGGCGCCTTCCTGCGCAAAGCGCCTGGCCATACCCTCGCCAAAGCCCGCCGCCGCACCGGTGATGACGGCAACCTTGTTTTCCAGACGCATGCTTTTCCCGCTCATGATTGGTGACGATCGACCGGAGTGCCCGCGGCAAACGCAAAGCCACGACTTCTGACCGGGCCACGGCTTCTAGCCGGGCCGCGACTTCTAACCGGCTTGGTCAAAAGATGTGCGGTCATCGCCGATTTCTCCTTTGGCTTTCGCTTCGATCCCGCTCTATGCTGCAACTGCGAAGGCTTCCGGGGCCGCGCCTGTCGACAAGCCTCCGAGGTATCGGGCTGTCAAGAGGCAGGCGCAACACTCAGATGTGACACCATGGCACTGGAAAATTTAAATCGATTAGATTATATCAGCCGCGTCACAGCGACCGGCGTCAGAGCGGACAGACCATGACCAGCCAGATCATCCCCGTCGATCCTTTCGACTTCATCATTTTCGGCGGCACCGGCGATCTGTCGGAACGCAAGCTTCTGCCGTCGCTCTACTATCGCCAGCGCGACCATCAGTTCTCCGAGCCGACGCGCATCATCGGCACGTCACGCTCGAAGATGACCGACGAGGAATTCCAGGCCTTCGCCAAACAGGCGATCTCGGACCACGTCAAAGCTGACGMTATCGACGCCAAGGAACTGAAGACGTTCCTCGCCCGCCTTTCCTACGTCTCGGCCGATGCGACGACAGGCGCCGGCTTCGACAAGCTGAAGAAGGCGATCGGCGATAGCGACCGCATCCGCGCTTTCTACCTGGCGGTGGCGCCGGCGCTGTTCGGCGATATCTCGCACAAGCTGAAAGAGCACAAGCTGATCACGCCGAACTCGCGCATCGTGCTGGAGAAGCCGATCGGCCGCGACCTTACCTCGGCGCAAGCACTCAACGACCTGGTCGGCGACGATTTCCACGAAAGCCAGATCTTCCGCATCGACCACTATCTCGGCAAGGAGACGGTGCAGAATCTGATGGCGCTGCGCTTTGCCAACGCGCTCTACGAGCCACTGTGGAATTCCGCCCATATCGACCACGTGCAGATCACCGTGGCCGAGACCGTGGGTCTGGAAGACCGCGTCACCTATTACGACAAGGCCGGCGCGCTGCGCGACATGGTGCAGAACCATATACTGCAGCTGCTGTGTCTTGTTGCCATGGAAGCGCCGTCGTCGATGGACGCCGACGCGGTGCGCGACGAGAAGCTGAAGGTGCTCAGGGCTCTGAAGCGCATCAACGGCAACGAGGCGCCCAAGCACACCGTGCGTGGCCAGTACCGCGCCGGCGCCTCGGCGAGCGGCGCTGTGAAGGGCTATGTCGAGGAGCTTGCCCACGACAGCAACACCGAGACCTTCGTCGCCATCAAGGCCGAGATCGGCACCTGGCGCTGGGCGGGCGTTCCGTTTTATCTGCGGACCGGCAAGCGGCTGGCGACGCGGGTTTCGGAAATCGTCATCGAGTTCAAGCCGATCCCGCATTCGATCTTCGGCGACAGCGCCGGGCCGATCTTCGCCAATCAGTTGGTCATCCGGCTACAGCCGGACGAAGGCGTCAAGCAGTTCATCATGATCAAGGATCCGGGTCCGGGCGGCATGCGGCTGCGCCAGATCTCGCTCGACATGAGCTTCGCGCAATCCTTCGACGGCCGCGCGCCGGACGCCTACGAACGGCTGATCATGGACGTCATCCGTGGCAACCAGACGCTGTTCATGCGTCGCGACGAAGTCGAGGCGGCGTGGAAATGGATCGACCCGATCCAGAACGCGTGGGAAAGCGCCAGACAGGAAGCGCAGGGCTACACAGCGGGCACCTGGGGGCCGTCGGCCTCTATTGCACTGATCGAACGTGACGGGCGGACATGGCACGAGAGCAATTGAACGGCGCCGCCTATAGCTGGAACGGCTTTGCCGGGCGCCAGGAGTTGGCGGTCGCCCTCGCCGATCATGTCGCCGGGCGCCTGACCAAGGCGATCGCCGAGCGCGGTATGGGGCTGCTCGCCGTCTCCGGCGGCACCACACCGGCAAAGTTCTTCGCCGCCCTTTCGGCGATGCAAATCGCCTGGGACAAGGTGATTGTGACGCTGGTCGACGAGCGTTTCGTGCCTGCGTCCTCGCCGCGCTCCAATGCCGGGCTGGTGGCCGCCAATCTGTTGCAGAACGCGGCCAAGGCGGCACGGTTCGTGCCGCTCTATCACGAAGGCGTCGGCATCGAGGATGCGGCGGCTTCCGACAATTCGGCGCTGCAGTCATTGCCCTGGCCACTCGATGTCGTCGTGCTCGGCATGGGACCGGACGGCCACACCGCCTCGTTCTTTCCCGATGCCGACGATCTGGCAAAGCTGCTTGACCCGTCCTCCGACAGGATTGTGCTGCCGGTTCATGCGGCCAGCGCCGTCGAGCCGCGGCTGACCTTGTCGCTGGCGCGCATTGTCGATGCAGGCTTCATCGCGCTGCACATCGAAGGCGAGGACAAGCGCGCCGCCTTCGACAGCGCGGTTGCCCCTGGACCGCGAAAGCCGATCCGCGCCGTGCTCGACGCCGCACCCAAGCCCGTAGAGGTTTTCTGGGCGCCCTGATTTGAACGTGCTGAGGGTCCCGGCAGACAGCCGGATTGTGTTCCGGGACCTCGCCTGAAAGGACCGACACCATGACCGCCAGACGCGACATCGAAGCCATCACCGAGCGCATCCGCCAGCGTTCCAGACCAGGCCGCGAGCGCTACCTCGGCCGCATCGCCGAAGCGTCGAACCGCACCGCCAACCGGGCCGTGCTGTCCTGCGGCAACCTCGCCCACGGCTTTGCGGTGTGCAGCCCCTCGGAAAAGCTGGCGCTGGGTGCGGACGCGGTGCCGAACCTCGGCATCATCACCTCCTACAACGACATGCTGTCGGCGCATCAGCCGTTCGAGACCTTTCCAGCGCTGATCAAGGACGCGGCGCGCGAGGCCGGCGGCATCGCCCAGGTGGCCGGCGGCGTGCCGGCAATGTGCGATGGCGTCACGCAAGGCCAGCCCGGCATGGAGCTGTCGCTGTTTTCGCGCGATGTGATCGCCATGGCCGCAGCGATCGGCCTGTCGCACAACATGTTCGACGCCGCCGTCTATCTGGGCGTCTGCGACAAGATCGTGCCGGGTTTGGTGATCGCCGCACTCACTTTCGGCCATCTGCCGGCGGTGTTCATTCCTGCCGGGCCGATGACCACCGGCCTGCCGAACGACGAAAAGGCCAAGGTCCGCCAGCTCTATGCGGAGGGCAAGGCGGGACGGGCCGAACTGCTGGAGGCCGAGTCCAAGTCCTATCACGGGCCAGGAACCTGCACCTTCTATGGCACAGCCAATTCCAACCAGATGCTGATGGAGATCATGGGCCTGCACACGCCGGGCGCCTCCTTCGTCAATCCCGGCACGCCGCTGCGCGAAGCCTTGACCCGTGAGGCGACGAAGCGGGCGCTGGCGATCACGGCGCTCGGCAATGCCTATACGCCGGTCGGGCGGATGATCGACGAGCGCTCGATCGTCAACGGCGTCGTCGGCCTGCATGCCACCGGCGGCTCGACCAATCACACCATCCACCTGATCGCGATGGCGGCAGCGGCCGGCATTGCCATCACCTGGCAGGACATTTCCGACCTGTCGGAAGCCGTGCCGCTACTGGCGCGGGTCTATCCCAATGGTCTCGCCGACGTGAACCACTTCCACGCGGCAGGTGGGCTCGGCTTCCTGATCCGCGAACTGCTCGACGAAGGCATCCTGCACGAGGATGTGCAGACAGTGTGGGGCGAAGGCCTGCGGCCCTATGCGGTCGAGGCCAAGCTCGGCGCCGACGGCGGCGTGGTGCGCGAAGCCTCGCCGCGCGAAAGCGGTGACGAAAAGGTGCTGGCGCCGTTCAACAAGGCATTCCAGGCAACCGGCGGTCTCAAGGTGCTGTCGGGCAATCTCGGCCATGCCGTCATCAAGACCTCGGCGGTGAAGCCGGAGCGGCGCATCATCGAGGCGCCGGCCAAGGTCTTCGACAGCCAGCAAGGACTGAACGAGGCGTTCAAGGCGGGAACGCTGACCGGTGACTTCATCGCCGTCATCCGCTTCCAGGGGCCGAAGGCCAACGGCATGCCGGAACTGCACAAGCTGACCACGGTGCTCGGCATCCTGCAGGACCGCGGCCAGCGCGTGGCGCTGGTCACCGACGGGCGCATGTCGGGCGCCTCCGGCAAGGTGCCGGCCGCCATCCATGTCACGCCGGAAGCAGTCGAGGATGGACCGATCGCCAGGATCCATGATGGCGACATCGTCCGGCTCGACGCCGACGCCGGAACGCTGGAAGTGCTCGTGCCGGCCGGCGAGTTTGCACTGCGCCGGACGGCGGATGCCGACCTCATCGGCAATGAATTCGGTTTCGGCCGCGAGCTGTTCGCCGGCTTCCGGCAACTGGTCGGCCGTGCCGACCATGGCGCCAGCGCCTTCGGCACGGCGTGACGAAATCATCGTCCTGTCGATAAAAAAGGGCGGCTGACAGCCGCCCTTTTTTGCTGCCGGTCATACGGCAGTCATGGCGTAACGGTGATCTCGGTACGCTCGCCAGCCTTGACCGTCACCGGCATTTCTTTGTCATGGCCTCCATCGGACATGTGCCGGACGACCACGTAATCGCCGGCCGGAATGGTCTGCTGCCAGGCGTCGCCATAGTTCAGGCCAAGCGCCTTGCGATTGCCCTGGATGTCCTTTTTCGGAGACAGGACCTCGATCGAGTAGGCGCCAGGGCCGACATGGCCAGAACGCCGGCACCGAGCGGCACCTTGATGTCCTGATT
>NZ_JBFULQ010000160.1:0-11391 GCF_054049815.1 Mesorhizobium sp. P5_C1
GAATATGTGACTGCCGAAAGCCTGACTTCCTTCCCGGTCCACAAGGGGATCAGCAATCACCAGCTCAAGCTCGGGCTACGCTACGATCTCTGGTAGCAGGCTCGGTACACATCAAAACACTGGCGGCGGATCTTCGGATCCGCCGTTTGCGTTCGAGGTCGCGACATCCTGATCACGGATCGCCGGTATCCTGCCAACGACAAAAACTTTCCTCTTGACGCCCGAAGCCTGAACGCATATCGCCGTCCGTGGGCCACCCCTCCCCAACGAGGGGCCACTATCTGGAAGGATAGACCACGATGACGGCACATACGAAGCCCGGACTCCGTCCGGCAAATCCCAATTTCTCCTCAGGTCCCTGCGCAAAACGCCCCGGCTGGTCGGTCGAGGCGCTGAAAGCTGCCGCGCTCGGCCGTTCGCACCGCGCCAAGATCGGCAAGGCCAAGCTTGAACAGGCGATCGAGCTGACGCGGGAAATTCTCCAGGTTCCGGCGGACTACCGCATCGGCATCGTGCCGGCGTCGGACACCGGCGCGGTCGAGATGGCGCTGTGGTCGCTGCTCGGCGAGCGCGGCGTCGACATGGTCGCCTGGGAGAGCTTCGGCTCCGGTTGGGTCACCGATGTGGTCAAGCAACTCAGGCTTGCCGACGTGCGCAAGATCGAGGCCGGCTACGGCCAATTGCCCGACCTGGCGAAGATCGACTTCGATCGCGATGTGGTCTTCACATGGAACGGCACCACGTCGGGCGTGCGGGTGCCTAACGGCGATTTCATTCCCGCGGATCGCAAGGGCCTGACCATTTGCGACGCGACCTCGGCCGCCTTTGCGCAAAGGCTCGACTTCCATAAGCTGGATGTCGTCACCTTCTCCTGGCAGAAGGTGCTGGGCGGCGAGGGCGCGCATGGCATGCTGATCCTGTCGCCTCGCGCCGTCGAGCGGCTGGAGACCTACAAGCCGGCCTGGCCGCTGCCGAAGATCTTCCGCCTGACCTCGGGCGGCAAGCTTATCGAAGGCATCTTCAAGGGCGAGACGATCAACACGCCGTCGATGCTGTGCGTCGAGGATTACCTCGACGCGCTACACTGGGCGAAGTCGATCGGCGGCCTCGAGGCGCTGATCGCCAGGGCCGATGCCAATGCCGCCGTCATCGATCGCTTTGTCGGCGAGTCCTCATGGCTCGGTCATCTCGCCGTCGAGCCGGCGACGCGGTCGAACACCTCGGTCTGCCTGTCCTTCAGCGACCCGGACGTGTCCGCGCTCGACGCCGACGGGCAGGCGGCTTTCGCCAAGGGGCTGGTCTCAGTGCTCGACAAGGAAGGTGTCGCCTATGACATCGGCGCCTATCGTGACGCACCGCCCGGCCTGCGCATCTGGTGCGGTGCGACGGTGGAGACCGCCGATCTCGAAGCGCTGCTGTCCTGGCTCGACTGGGCCTTTGCCGCGCAAAAGGCCTCGCTCAAGGCCGCGGCCTGACTCCGAAGGGCCGGGTGGGGTCGCCTCCACCCAGCTCAACGATCCAACATCCAGAAGATCAGGCCATATTCGGCCACAAGGACCCAATCCCGGCGCTTTCGCGCCGACCCTCCCCTCAAAGTGGAGGGACGCCAATCGCAAAGGATCAAATCCATGCCTCGCGTTCTCGTCTCAGACAAACTTTCTCCCACCGCCGTGCAGATCTTCAAGGATCGCGGCGTCGAGGTCGACTATCTGCCCGACCTCGGCAAGGACAAGGAAAAGCTCGCCGAAGTGATCGGCCAGTATGACGGCCTCGCCATCCGCTCGGCGACCAAGGTCACCGAAAAGCTGATCAATGCCGCCACCAATCTCAAGGTCATCGGCCGCGCCGGCATCGGCGTCGACAATGTCGATATCCCGGCGGCGAGCCGCAAGGGCATCATCGTGATGAACACGCCCTTCGGCAATTCGATCACCACCGCCGAACATGCGGTGGCGATGATCTTCGCGCTGGCGCGCCAGATCCCGGAAGCCAACGCCTCGACCCATGCCGGCAAATGGGAAAAGAACCGCTTCATGGGCGTCGAGATCACCGGCAAGACGCTGGGCATCATCGGCTGCGGCAACATCGGCTCGATCGTCGCCACGCGCGGCGTCGGCCTCAAGATGCATGTCATTGCCTTCGACCCGTTCCTGTCGGACAAGCGGGCCGAAGAGCTTGGCGTCGACAAGGTCGAGCTGGATGAGCTTTTCGCCCGCGCCGACTTCATCACGCTGCACACGCCGCTGACCGACAAGACGCGAAACATCATCGACGCAGCTGCGATCGCCAAGATGAAGAACGGCGTGCGCATCATCAACTGCGCGCGTGGCGGGCTGGTCGTCGAAGCCGACCTGATCGCGGCGCTGAAGAGCGGCAAGGTGGCTGGTGTCGGCATCGACGTTTTCGAGGTCGAGCCGGCCGAGCAGAACGCGTTGTTCGGCATGGAGAATGTGGTGGCAACGCCGCATCTCGGCGCCTCGACGGCGGAAGCGCAGGAGAATGTCGCGCTGCAGGTCGCCGAACAGATGGCCGACTACCTGATCAAGGGAGCCGTCTCCAACGCCATCAACATGCCGTCGATCACCGCCGAGGAAGCGCCGCGGCTGAAGCCCTTCGTCAAGCTCGCCGAAGTGCTCGGCGCCTTTGTCGGCCAGGTCACCGAAGACCCGATCACGGAGGTCGAGATACTGTTCGACGGCTCGACCGCGACGATGAACACGCGTGCGCTGATCAGTGCCACCCTTGCTGGGCTGATCCGGCCGCAGGTCTCCGACGTCAACATGGTGTCGGCGCCGATCATGGTGAAGGAGCGTGGCATCATCGTTGCCGAGGTCAAGCGCGACAAGTCCGGCGTGTTCGACGGTTACATCAAGCTGACGGTCAAGACCGAGCACAAGACACGCTCGATCGCCGGCACCTGCTTCTCAGACGGCAAGCCGCGTTTCATCCAGATCAAGGGCATCAATCTCGACGCCGAGGTCGGCCAGCACATGCTCTATACGACCAATGCCGACGCGCCGGGCATCATCGGCCTGCTCGGCACGGTGTGCGGCGAGAACGGCGTCAACATCGCCAACTTCCAGCTTGGCCGCAACCGGCCGGGCGGCGATGCCATCGCGCTGCTCTATCTCGATGCGCCGTTCCCGGAAAACGTGCTGGAGCAGGTCAAGGCGCACAAGTCGATCGACTCGGCCAAGCGGTTGCAGTTCGACGTCAACGCGATGTGACCCCGCGACTTGCTGCGAAAGATCGAAAGGCGCGGCCTGGTCCGCGCCTTTCGTTTGTTCAGCGTGTCCTGGCCGACCGCAGCGCTGCCTTGCGCCCGCTGTATTCGGCAAGCCCGATGCCGCCCACCACAAGCACCAGAGCCAGCGCCTGGTAGAGTTGGAATGTCTCGCCGACAATGAGCACCGAAAGCAGCGTGCCGAAGATCGGTACCAGGTTGATGAACAGGCCGGCGCGGTTGGCGCCGATCAGTTCGTTGCCCCTGATGTAGAAGATCTGCGAGATGGCCGAGGCGCCGACCGCGGTATAGACGATGACCAGCCAGCCGCGCGCGTCGGGCACGATGACCTTGCCGGCGGCGATCTCCCACAGGAAGAAGGGCAGCGAGGTGACAAGTGCAGCAACCGACAGGGCCAGGATCAGGCTCTGCCAGTGCATCACCGGCTTCAGCCGCAGCCCGACCGAATAGCCGCTGTAGAGAAACACCGCGACCAGCATGATGGCGTCGCCGAAATTGAGCTCCAGCGTCAACAGCCGGCGCGGGTCGCCGTGGCATGCGGTCAGGACCACGCCGGCGATGGTCAGCACGACGCCGACAATCTGCGCCCCGTTCACGCGCAAGCGGAAGAAGACGAAATTGGCGACGATGATCAGGATCGGCATCGCCGCCTGTTCGATCGA
This sequence comes from Mesorhizobium sp. P5_C1, assembly GCF_054049815.1. Lineage (NCBI taxonomy): Bacteria > Pseudomonadati > Pseudomonadota > Alphaproteobacteria > Hyphomicrobiales > Phyllobacteriaceae > Mesorhizobium > Mesorhizobium sp. P5_C1. The sequence goes on from NZ_JBFULQ010000160.1 coordinate 3,907, forward strand.
GACGTTGATCGCCGTCGTGTAGTTGAGCGCCGTGTAGAAGATCGTGTTGAACAAGGTGAAGCCGCTGGCGCCAAGGGCCGCCAGCACGAGCCAGTGCTTGCGCACCACCGGCCAGTCCTTGCGGATCGTCTGAAGGCCGATCGGCAGCAAGATCGCCACGGCCAGCACCCAGCGCAGGAAGACGAGTGTCATCGGCGAAACGTGATCGACCGCCAGCTTGCCGGCCACCGAGTTGCCGCCCCACAGCAAGGTGGTGAGCAGCAGGAATATGTAGGCGCGTCGATGCATGGCGGGATTCCGGCCGCCAGAGGTGAGCTGCGGTGTTTGCCGGCCTATTGCCCCCGTCTGCTCAAGTAAATGATGTCAAAGCCGAAAATTGTTGTGCCTCAGCGCAATTTTGGCGGCAAAGAAAGGTCGCGCTCACGAGGTCTTGACGTTATAGAGGCCTGTCGTTTCGAACCATATTCAAGCCGCTCGGCGGCGTCTCAAGGGAAAAGAAACATGGCCAATGTGGTGGTCGTCGGCTCSCAGTGGGGCGACGAGGGCAAGGGCAAGATCGTCGACTGGCTGTCGGAGCGCGCCGATGTCGTGGTGCGTTTCCAAGGTGGCCACAATGCAGGCCACACGCTGGTCGTCGACGGCAAGGTCTACAAATTGTCGTTGCTTCCGTCCGGGGTCGTGCGCCAGGGAAAGCTGTCCATCATCGGCAATGGCGTCGTTTTCGACCCGCATGCTTTCGTCGCCGAAGTTGCGAAGCTCAAGGCGCAAGGCGTCGAAGTGGCGCCGGATCGCCTGAAAATAGCCGAAAACACAGCGCTTATCCTGTCGCTGCATCGGGAGCTGGACGGATTCCGCGAGGACGCCGCCTCCAATTCCGGAACGAAGATTGGCACGACCCGCCGTGGCATCGGCCCGGCCTATGAAGACAAGGTGGGCCGGCGCGCGGTCAGGGTGATGGATTTGGCGGATTTGGAAACGCTGCCCTTGAAGGTCGACAGGCTGCTGACGCACCACAACGCGCTGCGTCGCGGGCTTGGCCATGCCGAAGTCACGCATGATGCGATCATGCATGAGCTGACCTCGGTCGCGGCCGAGATCCTGCCCTATATGGACCGGGTCTGGAAAATCCTGGACGACAAGCGCCGCGCTGGCGAACGCATCCTGTTCGAGGGCGCGCAAGGCACGTTGCTCGATATCGACCACGGCACCTATCCGTTCGTCACCTCGTCGAACACGGTAGCCGGGCAGGCGGCCGCTGGCTCGGGCGTCGGCCCGGGCGCCATCGGCTATGTGCTCGGCATCACCAAGGCCTATACGACGCGCGTCGGCGAAGGCCCGTTCCCGACCGAGCAGAAGAACGAGATCGGCGAGTTCCTCGGCACGCGCGGCCATGAATTCGGCGTCGTCACCGGCCGCAAGCGCCGCTGCGGCTGGTTCGATGCGGTGCTGGTGCGCCAGGCCGTCGCCGTCAACGGCATCAAGGGCATCGCGCTGACCAAGCTCGACGTGCTCGACGGGCTGGACGAGATCAAGGTCTGCACCGGCTACCGTCTCGACGGCGAGATGATCGACTATCTGCCGGCCAGCCAGGGCGCGCAGGCACGCGTCGAACCGGTCTACGAGACCCTGGAGGGCTGGAAGGGCACCACCGCCGGCGCACGCAGCTGGAACGATCTTCCGGCCCAGGCCGTCAAATATGTCCGCTACATCGAGGAGCTGATCGGCGCCCCGGTCGCGCTCCTGTCCACCAGCCCGGAACGGGATGACACGATACTTGTGACCGATCCGTTTCAAGACTAGTTTCTCAGCCTTTCCGGGCAACGCGGCCGATTTGCGGGGGCCGGCCCGGGAGCAAAATACAGGTCGACCGAAGCATGGCAGATTTCGTTTCTGTTCTGAAAAGGCAGCTCGACAAGCACGGCGAGCCGGGACTCGATACGCGCAAGCGGATCTATGACGGTGCGCGTACCGCGCTCGAAAAGAGGCTTGCGGAATTTTCGCCGCCGCTGTCCGCCGAGGTCATAGCCAAGCAGAAGCGCTCGCTGGAAGACGCTGTCGCGAGTGTCGAGCGGGACTACGCCAAGAGCGCGCCGGACACTGATCCGCTTGCGGAGCTGGAACACATCTTTTCCTCGATCGACCGCAACAAGAACCAGCCGAGCCATGCACGGCAACCGACGAAGGAAGAACCAACCTGGCCGGCACCGCCCGCGGCCAAACCGGAACCTTATCGACCGGCGCCACCACCTGCCGCCAAGGTCGAGCCAAGCTGGCAAAAGCCGACGGCAGCGCCTGCTCGCACAGAAACGCCCCTTCCGGGGATGGACAGCGAGGAGGCCGAGGACGACGGGGTCGATGTCTTTTCAAGCAACGAAGAGCCGGTGTCGGACACTTTCCAGCGCCTGAGGCCCGCCGAACGCAGGCGCAGCTATGGCGGCTTGATCGCTGTCGTCGTCGCCTTGCTGGTCGTTGCCGGTGGTGGCTATGGCATCTGGCTGAACAAGGACGCCTTCGGCAAGATGCTGGGGCTCGACGGCAGCACCAAGGTCGTGAAGACGGAACCGGTGAAGCCGGCGCCGGCCAAGCCGGCAACAGATGCCGCGGCAGCGCCGCCAGCACCCGCGGCCGGCGGCACCGAAAGCGAAGCCCCGAAATTCACCCAGCGGCTGACGCCGCAGGGCAGCGAAGTCGACCCCGGCCCGGCCGGCGGACAGAGCGGCATCGGCGAAGGCGAATCGGTCGCCGCGCTGACCACGCCGCCCTCGGCGACGAACGCGCCAGCGGTTTCTGCACCGGCTGCCGCCACTCCGCCCGCGGCCGCACCCGCCACAACGCCGCCACCCGGTACGGCACCGGCGACGCCTCCTGCAGCGGAGGCCGCACCTGCGGCGCCGGCTGCAGCCGCCACGCCGCCAGCACCGGCAGCAGCACCGGCAGGTGCCGCGCCGGCACCCGTAGCCGCGGCGGCTGCGCCTGCGGAAACCGCGTTGCCGGTCGGCCAAAAGGCAATCTTCTATGAGGAGCGCACCAGCACCGCCCAGGGTTCGGCGGAACCCGGCAGCATCGTCTGGTCGCTGGTGCAGGAATCGCCCGGTGGCGACCTGCCGCCGGAACCGGCGATCCGTGCTGAGGCAACCATTCCCGGCAAGGACATCCAGTTGCGCATGACCATCCGTCGCAACACCGACCAGACATTGCCGGCCAGCCATATCATCGAGATGATCTTCCTGACGCCCGACGGCTTCGAAGGCGGCGGTGTCGACAACATCCTGCGCGTCGCGATGAAGAGTTCGGAACAGGATGCCGGCAGCCCGTTGATCGGCATTCCGGCCAAGATCGCCGACGGTTTCTTCCTCGTTGCTCTCAACGACACCAAGGCCGATGAGGACGCCAACATGACCTTGCTACGCGGGCAGGACTGGATCGATGTGCCGGTCGTCTACAAGACCGGACGGCGGGCGCTGCTGACCATGGAAAAGGGCATTCCCGGCGAGAAGGTGTTCGACGAGGCGATCAAGGCCTGGCAGGCGAAGACGGCGGGCTGAGCAGGGCGTCGGGCGTGGCGCCCGCTGTCTCAAAAGCCCTGGAACAGCATGTCGAGCGCGGCGACGATGACGTCGTGCTGCTTCGCCAGGTTCAGTCGACTATCACCCAATTCGCTGGCAGCCACGGTTGCGATCAGATGGGTGGCCATGACCAGTTATCGCCCGTTGATTTCGAAGGTGGGATGGAGCTCTCGCATCGGCGGCGGCGCCGTTGCGACCGGTAGAAGCGGAACCACCACCCGTGTTTTGAAATTGTCGAGCAAGTCGGATTGAACGTCGAGCAAATAGCTGCCTTCGATGCGCCCCGCGAAGACATCGAAACGTGCCATCAGAACTGCCGCGAGTCTTCCAGCGGGATGCCGTGTTTTTCGACATAGTCGTTCCACGCATCCATGGTGGCGCGATTCTCAAGTTTCCACAGCCGTGTTTTTTCGACCGCCACCGCTTCCGCGATGCCAGCCTCCGCGGCGCGCGAGACATTCACGTCAAGGCCCTTGGCTTCCCTCATGAGGTTCGAATCGATCGACAGGTTTGCTGGCTGACGGATCGCATTCAAGGCAATCTTGCGCATAGTAGCCTCCACAGCATGCGCATAATGTATGCGCATTTCCGCCTTGGGGAAATCCGGCCCTTCGCTATGGCCCCGGGCGTTCGTCACTTCAATCGACAAATCGTTGTCGATTGATAGGCCTGCGGCCGAACGCTCCACTACCCTTCCATCTCTTCGCGCAGCATCTCCAGTTCCAGCCACTCTTCCTCCAATGCGGCCAGCGTCGCGCGCTCCTTGTCGAGGGCGGCAATGGTCTTCTGGAACGAGGCCGGATCGCGCTCGTAATAGGCCGGATCGGCGATGTTGTTCTCAAGCCTCGAGATCGACCCCATCACGGCTTCGATTTTCTTGGGCAGGGTTTCCAGCGCGAATTTCTGCTTGAACGACAGCTTCTTCGCCGGCCCCTTTGGCGCGGCGGCTTCATTCTTGGTCGCGACCGGGGCTTCGCCAGCTTCGGCTTTCGTCCGCGCCTTGCGATCGTCTAGCCTGGTGCCGCCGCGCTGCGCCAGCATGTCCGAATAGCCGCCGGCATATTCGATCCAGCGGCCGCCTCCGTCCGGCGCAATGATGCTGGTCACGGTGCGGTCGAGGAAATCGCGGTCGTGGCTGACCAGGATGACGGTGCCGGCAAAGCCGGCAACCAGTTCCTGCAGCAATTCCAGCGTCTCCATGTCGAGATCGTTGGTCGGCTCATCGAGCACCAGAAGGTTTGCCGGCCGCGCCAGCACGCGCGCCAGCAAGAGCCGCGCCCGTTCGCCACCGGAAAGCTCGCGCACCGGCGTGCGTGCCTGCTCGGCCTTGAACAGGAAATCCTTCATGTAGGAGACGACATGGCGCTGCTCGCCATTGATGACGAGGTTCTCGCCGCGTCCGTCGGTGAGATATTGCGCCAGCGTCTCCTGTGGATCGACCGCTTCGCGCTTCTGGTCGAGCGTGGCGATCTCCAGATTGGTGCCGAGCCGTACCGACCCGGCGTCGGGCTTCAACTCACCGGTCAGCATCTTCAGCAGCGTCGTCTTGCCGGCGCCGTTCGGCCCGACGAGGCCGACGCGATCGCCGCGCTGGATGCGGGTCGAGAATCCCTTGACCACGGTGAGGTCGCCGAAGCTCTTCTCGATGTTTTTCGCCTCGATCACCAGCTTGCCGGATTCGGCGGCGTCGCTCGCCACCATGGTTGCCGAGCCTTCGGCGCCGCGATGGCCACGAAAGCGCTGGCGCATGGTCTGCAATTCGCCAAGGCGGCGCATGTTGCGCTTGCGCCGCGCCGTCACGCCGTAGCGCAGCCAGTGCTCCTCGCGCACGATCTGGCGGCCGAGCTTGTGCTGTTCGCGCTCTTCCTCTTCCAGCACGAGGTCGCGCCATTCCTCGAAATGGCCAAACCCCTTGTCCAGCCTGCGGGTCTGGCCGCGGTCGAGCCAGACGGTGGCGCGCGATACGCGCTCGAGGAAGCGGCGGTCGTGGGAGATGACGACGAGCGCCGAGGAGGTGCGGACGAGCTCCTCTTCCAGCCATTCGATCACCGAGAGATCGAGATGATTGGTCGGCTCATCAAGCAGGAGAATATCGGGCTCCGGCGCCATGACGCGGGCGAGTGCCGCGCGCCTTGCCTCACCGCCGGAAAGATCGTTTGGCCGCTCCTCGCCCGACAGGCCGAGATGCTCCATCAGATAGCTGGCGCGATATGGATCGTCGGCAGGCCCGAGTCCTGCTTCGACATAGGCGCGCACCGTCGCAAAACCCTCCATGTCGGGCATCTGCGGCAAATAGCGGATTGTCGCCGAAGGCTGGCGGAATACCTCGCCGTCCTGTGGCTCGATCAGGCCGGCGGCGATCTTCAGCAGCGTCGACTTGCCAGAGCCGTTGCGTCCGACCAGCGCGATCTTGTCGCCGGCAGAAGCGGTCAAGGCGGCGCCATCGAGCAGCGGCGTGCCACCGAAGGTCAGTTTTATCCCGTCGAGATTGAGAAGGGGCGGGGCCATGTCAGCTTTCAGGTAATGGATAAGGGTGGGCGAGCAACAGCGCGCGGCCCTGGCCGAGTGTGATTTCGAGGCGGCCCTTGACCTCGTTGGAGATGGTCAATGACGAACCGAACGCCACCTTGACGCGGTCGAGCGGCCATTTGGCGCCGGCAACGGTCAGGCCGGAAAGATCGGAAAAGCCGAGCACAGAAAACAACGTGCCGTCGGCATAGTCGAAGCCAGCTTTGGCGTGCAGCAGCGGGACGCCTTCTTGCGCGCCACTGGTCAAAAGTATCGCTGTTCCGGCTTCGGCCAGCCGCAGGGCAAGTGCCAGATGCAGGAAGGCGTGGTCGGCGCGCTTGCCGCCGAAAGCGCCGGCGAGCACCAGGCGGGTCGCGCCGCGCTCCAGTGCGGCGGCGACCGCCAGTTCGCCATCGGTCTGGTCCTTCTCCGTCGGAAAGGTCCGGCGGGGCACGGCGGCGAGGTCATCCGGCAGGTTGGCCGGCACGGAATCGAAATCACCCACCCACAGTTCCGGGACAAGGCCCAGCAGACGCGCATGGCCGATGCCGGCGTCGGCGGCGATAACGCGGGAGCCTTCGACCTGGTGGTCGAGCCGTGGCGTGCGGATGAGATCGCCGCCAAGCAGGATGGTGAATGTGCTCATATCGTGTGGCCCTTACCAGCCCGGCACGGGAAACGGAAGGCCGGCAAACTGCCACTTGCGCGAGGGATCGGCCCGGCCTATGTCTCGAAACGCTCTAACGGGGTGCCGGACGCGATCTTCGCGGACCGGCTGAGAGGCAAACTCGCCAACCCGCTGAACCTGATCCGGTTTGTACCGGCGGAGGGATTAGACGTTTCGGACAGTCCGGCGCCTCAATTCCTTTCAATTCGAACGAAGGAGGCGCCGATGCGCACGCTTTTCTACTCCCTTGCCTCAGCGATGGTTGTGGCCCTGTCCGGACCTGCCTTGGCCAAGGACAAGCTCACCGTCTACACCTATGAGAGTTTCACCGCCGACTGGGGTCCGGGTCCGGTTGTGAAAAAGGAATTCGAAGCCGAGTGCGGCTGCGATGTCGAGTTCGTCTCTGTCGCCGATGGCGTCGCGCTGCTCAACCGCGTCAGGCTGGAAGGGGCATCGACCAAGGCCGACATCGTGCTGGGGCTCGACACCAATCTCACCGCCGATGCCAAGGCCACGGGCCTGTTTGCGCCGCATGGCGCGGTGTCCGACGTCAATGTGCCGGGCGGCTGGAGCGACGATACTTTCGTTCCTTTCGACTATGGCTATTTCGCCGTCGTCTACGACACCGAAAAGCTGAAGAGCCCGCCGAAGAGCCTGAAGGACCTGGTCGAAGGCAGCGCCGACGACAAGATCGTCATCCAGGATCCGCGCACCTCGACCCCGGGTCTCGGCCTGCTGTTGTGG
>NZ_JBFULQ010000161.1:0-11352 GCF_054049815.1 Mesorhizobium sp. P5_C1
ATATGATAGTTTTTGTTTCCGATTTGGAGGTGGCAAAGGAGGGAATCGGGTCGACATTGGCGACTTAAGAAAGCGCGAGAGGCAAGACAGGAGGTGTCTGGCCGGACGCGTGAAGTGCATGGCAGCCAACAACAATCAAAACTGCAACTGGGAGGAATATCGATGATCAAGTCACTCGTGGGTGGCATCGTTGCCGCCACTGCATTTGTCATGCTCAACTCGGCCGCAATGGCCGCCGGCCCCGAAGTCGTGAAGGGACCAGCCGCCGAACCGGACTGCTTCGCGCCCTGGGCCGCGGATACGCAGTTCTTCAAGTTTCCCAAAAAAGATGGCCCATACCGGATCGCGCTCGCCAATGGCTATATCGCCAACACCTGGCGCATCCAGATGATCCAGACCGCCAAGGCTTACGCAGCGCAGAAGGACGTCGCCGCCAAGCTGAAGGAATTCAAGGTGGTGTCGACCGGCGAGGATGTGCCGGCGCAGATCTCGGCGATCAACAACTTCATCGATTCCGGCTATGACGCCATTGTTGTCAACGCGCAGAACCCGACCGCTTTCGCGCCGGTCATCAAGCGCGCCAAGGAAGCCGGCGTGGTGCTGGTCGCCTTCGACAACATTCTCGATACCAAGGATGCCATCAACGTCAATGTCGATCAGAAGGGCCTTGGCGAACTTTGGGGCAAATGGCTGACCGGCCATATACCCGAAGGCGGCAAGATTCTTGAAGTCCGCGGCGTTGCCGGCACGTCGGTCGACACCGATCGCCATAATGGCATCCATGAGGTTCTCGACGCTTCGGGCAAGAAATGGGACGTCACCGAAGTCGCCGGCAAGTGGGACGATCCGACGGCACAGAAAGTCACGGCTGACGCGATCGCCACCAATGGTCCGTTCGTCGGCATCACCGGCCAGGGTGGCGACACCGGCATCGTGCAGGCGATGATCGACGCCAAGCATCCGTTCGTGCCGTTCGGCGGCGAAACAGAGAACGGCTTCCGCAAATTCTGCGCGGCCCATGCGGCGGACGGATTGAAATGCTCGTCAGCCGGTACCGGCCCCGCCCAGGTGGCGGTTGCCATCAAGACGGCGATCGCAGCCCTTGAAGGCAATGTCGTCCCGCAGTCGGTCAAGCTGCCGCTTGCGATCGTCGAGGATCCGAACTTCAAGGCAGGTCAGGATTTCTTCCCTGATCAGTCCGACAATTTCTTCGTCGGCAATTCCTTCCCGACCTGCGGTATCAATTTCACCGCGCAGGAAATCATGGGCCAGACCAAGGCCGACCAGTAGCTGCACCCAGGCGCCGCGGGATATTCCGCGGCGCCGACCACTCGATATCCCTAGTCGTCAAAGAGCCTCGGGAGGCCCGATGGACGGTGCGATTCCGCTCTTCCGGATGGAAGGCATATCCAAGCGCTATGGTGGTGTGCGGGCGCTGGAAAAGGCCGAGCTTTCGGTCTCATCCGGCAGCATTCACGGCATCCYCGGCGAAAACGGTGCCGGCAAATCGACGCTGATCAAGGTGATGGCCGGTGTCGTTGCGCCCGACGAAGGGCGCATGACGTTAGATGGCCGCGAGGTGACGTTCGCTTCGCCGGCTGCCGCCAACCAGGCCGGCATCGTCTGCATCTTCCAGGAACTGTCGCTGGTTCCCGAACTCAGCGTTGCCGACAACATTGTTATCTCAGACCCGCCGACGCGGTTCGGCATGATCGACCGCAAGGCACAACGCCGGATTGCGGAGGAAGCGTTGGCGCGCGCGGGCGCAGCAGATATCCACCCGCTGGCGCTGGTCAAGGACCTGCCGCTGTCGCGCCGCCAGATGGTCGAGATCGCCAAGGCGCTGGCACGCAAGCCGCGCATCCTGATCCTCGACGAGGCGACCTCGGCGCTGACCGCGACGGATGTCGCCAAGATTTTCGGCGTGCTGAAGCGACTGCGCTCGGAAGGGCTGGCGCTGCTCTATATCTCGCATCGCATGAACGAGATCGCCGAACTGGCCGACCAATGCACGGTGTTTCGCAACGGTCGCAATGTCGCCAGTTACGCGGCGGGCACAAAGAGCGACAATGAAGTCGTCGAACTGATGATCGGGCGAGAATACAGCCACATCTTTCCGCCGAAGCCGCCACGCGCTTCGGCTGCCGCCGTTCCGGTGTTGGAGGCACGCAAGCTTTCATGGACCGACCGGTTGGACAATGTCTCGCTGACTGTTGGGGCAGGCGAGGTCCTCGGTCTTGGCGGCCTCGACGGTCAGGGCCAACGCGAACTGCTGCTTGCCTTCTTCGGGGTGTTGCGCGGCCTGTCGGGCCAGATCCTCATCGACGGCAAGCCCGTTGCCATCGCCAGCCCCGCCGCCGCACGTGAAGACGGTATCGGCATGGCGCTCATTCCCGAAGACCGCAAGACCGAAGGGCTGATGTTGCCGATGACGGTTCGCGAAAACCTGTCCTTCGCCGCGCTCGACCGGCTGTCCAAAGCCGGCATCATCGACCGTGCCGCCGAGCAGCGGCTGATCGACGACATGGTCGGCCTGCTGGCGATCAAGACCGCGGGGCTCGACATTCCGGTCGGCGCGCTGTCGGGCGGCAACCAGCAGAAAGTGGTCATCGCCAAATGGCTGATGCGCCAGCCGCGCATCATCCTGCTCAACGATCCGACGCGCGGCATCGATGTCGGCACCAAGCAGGAGCTCTACCAGTTGATGCGCAAGCTCGCCGATGCCGGTGCTGCGATCCTGTTCTATTCGACCGACTATGACGAGCTGATCGGCTGCTGTGACCGCGTGCTGGTGCTCTATGATGGGGCGGTCAAGCGCGAGTTGATCGGCGCCGAGATCACCGAGCGGGCGCTGATCGCCAGCGCGCTCAACATCCATGGCGAGGAGAGCCCCGTGAGCCTGGGAGCAAACGCGTGAAGGATTGGCGCTACTGGCTGGCCGAGCAGCGCGGGACGCTGCTGGCGCTCGGCATCTTCATCGTCATGTTCGTCATTTACACCTCGAACCACCCGGCCGGCTTCACCGCCAATGTCGTGCAGACGGCAGCGAACAAGGGCGTGCTGCTCGCCTTCGTCGCCATGGCCCAGACGCTGGTGGTGATCACCGCCGGCATCGACCTGTCCGTGGGCATGATTTTCACCCTGACCAATTGCCTGGCGTCCTGGCTGGTCATCGGCACTGGCATCGAAACCGCCTTCGGCGTCCTCGCGGTGCTCGGCACCGGGCTGCTGTGCGGGGCGATCAACGGCGCCATCGTCATCTATGGAAGGCTGCAGCCTATTGTCGCCACCATCGCCACCGGCGCCGTCTACTTCGGCATTGCCCTGCTGCTGCGACCTTTTCCCGGCGGCTCGGTCAATGAGGACCTCGCCGACGCTTTGACCGGACGACTGTTCGGCGTGGTGCCGGCAAGCTTGGTCGTGCTGTTGGCCGTGGTGTTGTTTGTCTGGGTGCCTTTCAGCCGCTCGGTGCTCGGTCGTGCGGCTTACGCAGCCGGCTCGTCGGAGACGGCCGCCTACATGTCCGGCGTGCCGATCCGCCGTGGCAAATTCGCCGCCTACGCACTGGCCGGGCTGCTTGCCGCAGTCGGCGGGCTATTCCTGACCTTCTTCACCTATACCGGCGACGCAGCCTATGCCAGCGGCAACGCCTATACGCTGTTCTCGATCGCCGCCGTCGTGCTCGGTGGTGTCTCGCTGTTCGGTGGCAAGGGCAGCGCCATCGGCGCGATCTTCGGCGCGCTGGCGTTCCGCACCATCGGTGACCTGCTCTTCGTCTTCGATTTCGATCCGCTCTGGCAACCGCTGTTCCAGGGCGTTATCCTGCTGATCGCGGTCAGCCTCGGCGCCTTCGCCCTGTTTCGGGTCCGCAACCGGCTGGAGTGGTTCCTGTGAGCGAAACGACGCTTGGCGGCATTGCCGGCCGCATGCCCAGATTCATCCGGCGCGCCGATCCGGCGGTGCTGACGGCCTTTGCCTGCATCGTGCTGCTGCTGTTCCTCGGCAGCCTCTATTCCAGAAGCTTCCTGTCACCTGAATACCTTCTGCAGCAGCTCAAGGTGGCGTCATTCCTCGGCGTCATCGCCACCGGCATGATGCTGGTCATCCTGCTTGGCCAGATCGACCTGTCGGTGCCATGGTCGGTCGCAATGGGCGCCATGATGGCCAGTGCGGCAGCCGCCTATGGTCCGGTCGGCGTGGCGGTGGCCATCCCATTCGGCATCGTCTGCGGCATGCTGATCGGCGTTGTCAACGGCATCGGCGTCGCCTATCTGCGCATCCCCTCGATGATCATCACGCTGGCCACCAACGCCGTCGCGCAGGGGCTGATGGTGGTCTACACCGGCGGTTTCTCGCCACAGGATTCGGCGACTGGCGCGATGCGCTACCTGGCGACTGGTTTTGCCATTCCGGGCGTGCCCAACGCGGTCATCATCTGGGCGCTGATCGGCGCGGCGATGGTGTTCGTACTGACCCGCACCAGCTTCGGCCGCGCCGTCTACGGCATCGGCAACCGCGAGCGCGCCGCCTATCTTTCGGGTATCGACACGCGACGCGTGGTGATGATCGCCTTCGCCGTCTCCGGCGGGCTTTCAGCCTTCGGCGGCGTGCTTCTGGCCGGCTATGCTTCGAAGGCGGCGCAATCGATGGGCGACGCCTACCTGTTGCCGTCAATCGCGGCAGTGGTGCTTGGCGGTACCTCGATCCTGGGCGGGCGCGGTTCCTATCTCGGCACCGTTGCAGGCGTCATCCTGATCACGCTGCTGCAATCCATCCTGTCGGTCATGCAGATGCCGGAGGCGGGGCGGCAGATCATCTATGGCATCGTCATCGTTGCCATGCTGTTGCTCTACGGCCGCGCGCCGGCAAGCCGCTGACAGTGGACGAAAAGACAGAACAGGCGCCAACGGGCGCTCCCGGTTCGGTGCCGGCCATTGTGGTGATGGGTGTCGCCGGCTGCGGCAAGTCGGCCGTCGGCACCGCGCTGGCCGCCGTGCTGGGCGCCATCTTCATCGAGGGCGACAGGTTGCATMCGCCCGAAAACGTTGCGCGCATGGCAAGCGGCGAGCCGCTCACCGATCAACTCCGTGAAGGCTGGCTCGACGCGATCGGCGAGCGCATCGTGGCGTCGGTCGGGCAGGGCGAAGGCGTGGTTGCCGCCTGCTCGGCGTTGAAGCGCAGCTATCGCGAGCGGCTGAGCGGCTTCTGCCCGGAGATCGTCTTCCTCTACCTGGAGATCGACGCTGCCACGGCGAGGCGACGCGTCGCCGGCCGCAAGGGTCATTTCATGCCGGCAAGCCTGGTCGACAGCCAGTTCGCCATCCTCGAGCCACCGGCGGCGGATGAGCGGGCATTGACGCTCGACGCGATGCGCCCGGTCGGCGAACTTGTCGCTGCCGCGGTTCGTCAGATGCGCTAAATCTGCGACGTCAGTTCGACCGGAAAATCATCATTGTCGGCGTCGCGCATGGCGGCGAGGCTGCGATTGTCCAGCACTTCGGCAATCGCCTGGCGTACTTCCAACATCATGTGCCGGACCTGGCAGGTCGCCTCGTCGCAGTCCTCGCAGCGCTGATACTGTGTGCGGCTGGCGCAGGGGATCGGCGCCAGCGGTCCGTCAAGCACGCGCACGACATGGCCGATCTTGATTTCGGAGGCCGGCCGGGCAAGGCGATAGCCGCCTTCCTTGCCCTTGCGGCTCTGGACGAAGCCGGCGTTGCGCAACTCGCCCAGGATGGCATCGAGGAACTTCTTCGGGATGTTGTTGGCGACCGCGATGTCGTTGACAAAGGCCAGTTGGCCAGCCGGCAGGCCGGACAGATGCACAAGGGCCTTGAGGCCGTATTTGCCTTTTTTAGTCAGCATGCCCAGATCAACCCATTGAAGCCCCAACCACCCGCATCTGGCGACTGTTTGTGTGCAAATAATGACGTTTTCGCCGCGCGATGACGTTTCGCGAAAACAAGCCGCCAGATGGCACGTTAGGCACAAACGCGTTGATTCTTTGTAACGTTTTGCATGATGAAGCCGATAGAGCATGTTCCACCCGATAGAATCGGGATGGAACTCTGCTTCTCGGCTCGAACATGATTCTGGCGAAAACCGGATTCCGCTGTTCGGGATCATGCTTTGGTCCGCTGAATACCGGATTGCCGGCGCACGAAACGAAAAAAGCCGGCACAGCGCCGGCTTTCGCGTTCACCTCGGATGCTGCCCCGTCAGCGGCTGCCGTAGGTCTGGTCGAGCAGGCCGCCGGCGGCGAAATGCTCCTTCTGCACCTTGTCCCAGCCGCCGAAGACGTCGTCCACCGTCAGCAGGCGGACATCGGGGAAGTCGGCCTTGTATCTGGCGGCGACGGTCGCGTCGCGGACCCGGTTGCCGTTCTGCGCGAGGATGTCCTGGCCTTCCGGCGTGTAGAGGAAGTCGAGATAGGTCTTGGCCAGATCGCGGGTGCCATGCTCGTCGGCCACCTTGTCGACGATCGCTACCGGGAATTCGGCCAGCAGGCTAACCGAGGGCGTGACCTGCTCGAACTTGTCGTCGCCATATTCCTTGCGGATGCCGCGCGTCTCGGACTCGAAGGTGATCAGCACGTCGCCGATCTCGCGCTGCACGAAGGTGGTGGTCGCGGCGCGGCCGCCTGTGTCGAAGATCGGAACGTTGTTGAACAGCTTGGTGATGAATTCCTTCACCTTGGCGTCGTCGCCCTTGAAGGCTTCCTTGGCGTAGGCGGTGGCCGCCAGATATGTGTAGCGCGCATTGCCCGAGGTTTTCGGGTTGGGGAAGATCACCTGGACGTCGTCGCGCACGAGGTCGTTCCAGTCCTTGATGTGCTTGGGGTTGCCGGCGCGCACGAGGAAGGACGGCAGCGAATAGAAGGGCGAGGCGTTGTCGGGAAAATCCTTCTGCCAGTCAGCCGAAACGAGGCCCTTCTTGACCAGGAAATCGATGTCGGTGACCTGGTTGAAGGTGACGACATCGGCGCCGAGCCCTTCGGCGATGGCGCGCGCCTGCGCCGAGGTGCCGGCATGCGACTGGTCGACGGTGACGCCTGGATGCCCTGCGATGAAGGCCTTGTTGACCTGGACGAACAGTTCGCGGCCGACATCGTAGGATGCGTTGAGCAGTTTGTCGGCCGACCAGGCTTGGGAGGATGCGAGGAACAGGCCGGCTATGGCGGCGACGCCAAGGAAAAATCGCTTCATGAAACGGGCTCCGATGCAATGTGTTTATGGTCGAACCATAGCCGTGGCGCAGGGTACGGGACGAGGCACGCGCAGCGGCCCGTGCCCTAGCCACGAGAAAAGATATCGCCAAAACGGCCGGCTGTTAGGATCTCTTTTCTGGCATGGATATTTTCGATGCCCCAGCCGGCACAACGACGCTGCGTGCGCGCACAATCCTTCCCGAACGATGGGCAGGCGGATTGGATCAAGCGGTCGGGAAGAGCTTCCAGCGACCGGGGCGGAAGGCCACCCGACTTTTCTGCGCCGCGGGGTGATCGACCGGCAGTTCGATTTCGACCCGCTGGCGCTCGCCGCCGATCTCGAGTTCCACTCGCCGCGTGCCGGCGACGCGGCGACTGGCCGCGACCGTGCCGGCGATGCAGCCGCTGCAGCCGTCGAGCAGCTCGACATCGTGCGGGCGGAAGAACAGCGTCGCGTCGCCCGAGGGCTCGTGTGGCGCGGCAAGTCCGATCGGGCGGTCGGCAAGCCAGATCTCGCCATTCTCGACCTTGACGGGAAGCGAGCTCGATTCACCGATAAAGCCATAGACGAAGGGCGAGTTCGGCGTGTCGTAGATGTCGTCGGCGGTGCCAACCTGCTCGATGCGGCCCTGGCTCATCACCACGACGCGGTCGGCAAGCTCCAGCGCCTCTTCCTGGTCATGGGTGACGAAAACGGTGGTGTGGCCGGTGGCGTCATGGATTTCGCGCAGCCAGCGGCGCAACTCCCGGCGCACCTGTGCGTCGAGCGCGCCGAACGGCTCGTCGAGCAGCAGCACCTTGGGTTCGATCGCCATGGCGCGCGCCAGCGCCACGCGCTGGCGCTGGCCACCGGAGAGCTGAGCCGGATAACGCTTTTCCAGCCCTGAAAGCTGGACGAGGTCGAGCAGTTCGGAAGCGCGGCGGCGGATCTCCTGCGCCGGCGGTCGCGACGGCCCGTGCCGGACCTTGAGGCCGAAGCCGATGTTATCGGCCACCGTCATGTGCCGGAACAGCGCATAGTGCTGGAACACGAAGCCGACATTGCGCTCCTGGATCGACCTTTGCGAGGCGTCCTCGTCACCGAAGAAGATTTTCCCCCGCGTCGGCCGCTCCAGCCCGGCAATCAGCCTGAGCAGCGTCGTCTTGCCGGAACCGGACGGCCCCAGAAGCGCGATCAGCTCGCCCGACTTGATGTCGAGCGACACGTCGTGAAGCGCCGGAAACCGGTCAAACTCCTTGCGCACGTTGGCAACGCGAACTTCCATGCAAACCCCTCTATCAGTGTCCGCGCGTCGCGGCGATCTCGGCGCCGTAGCGCATCTCGAGAAGTGTTTTCAAGACCAGCGTGACGAGCGCCAGGCCCGCAAGCAATGAAGCGACGGCAAAGGCGCCGACGGCGTTGTACTCGTTATAGAGGATTTCGACATGCAGCGGCATGGTGTTGGTCAGGCCGCGTATGTGGCCCGACACCACCGACACCGCGCCGAACTCGCCCATGGCACGTGCATTGCACAGAAGCACGCCATAGAGCAGCCCCCATTTGACGTTGGGCAAGGTCACGTACCAGAAGGTCTGCCAGCCATTGGCGCCGAGCGACAGGGCTGCCTCCTCGTCGCCATTGCCCTGTTCCTGCATCAGCGGGATCAGTTCGCGGGCGACGAAGGGAAAGGTGACGAAGACGGTGGCCAGCACGATGCCCGGCACCGCAAACAGGATGACGATGCCATGCGCCTTCAGCCAGCCGCCGAGCAGCCCCTGGGCGCCGAACAAAAGCACATAGACCAGACCTGAAATGACCGGCGAGACTGAGAAGGGCAGGTCGATCAGCGTGGTCAGGAAGGCCTTGCCCTTGAACTCGAACTTCGCGATCGCCCAGGCGGCGGAGATGCCGAAGACGATGTTGAGCGGCACCGAGATCGCTGCGACAAGCAGCGTCAGCCGGATCGCCGAGCGCGCGTCGGGATCACTCAGCGATTGCGTATAGGCGCCGACGCCTTTCGCCAGTGCCTCGTTGAAGACGATGATCAGCGGCAACAGCAGGAAGATGCCGAGGAAGGTGAAGGCAACGGTCATCAGCGCCACGCGCGCCGGGCGGCTTTCCGTGACGGCCGCTGACTGGCTCTCGTGATGCGGCTCGTAGGATTTGATCTCGGGATCAGCCATAGCGCTTGCGGCTCCATGTCTGCGCGAGATTGACGACCAGCAGCATGACGAACGACAGAGCGAGCATGATCGCCGCGATCGCGGTCGCGGCCGGATAATTGTATTCCTCCAGCCGGATGACGATCAGCAGCGGCGCGATCTCGGATTTGTAGGGCAGGTTGCCGGCGATGAAGATGACCGAGCCGTATTCGCCGACGCCGCGGGCGAAGGCCAGCGAAAAGCCGGTGACGATGGCCGGCGCCAGCCCTGGAAACAGGATGCGGGTGATGATCTGGAAGCGGCTGGCGCCAAGCGTGGCAGCGGCTTCCTCAACCTCCTTGTCGATCTCCTCCATGATAGGCTGCACGGTGCGCACGACGAAGGGCAGGCCGATGAAGACCAGCGCGATGACGATGCCGAGTGGCGTATAGGCAACCTTGATGCCGAGCGGCATCAGCAATTTGCCGATCCAGCCGTTCGGGGCGTAGAGCGTGGTCAGCGCGATGCCGGCCACCGCCGTCGGCAGCGCGAAGGGCAGGTCGACCATGGCATCGACGATGCGGCGGCCGGGAAAGCGGTAGCGCACCAGAACCCAGGCGACCAGCGTGCCGAAGACGACGTTGACGGCGGCCGCGATGAAGGCGGTGCCGAAGCTGATTTCCAGCGCCTTGATGGTGCGGCGATCGGTGGCGATGGCCCAGAATTCAGGCCAGCCAAGGGCGGCCGAGCGCCAGAGCAGCCCGGATAGCGGGATGAGGATGATGAGGGTGAGGTAGGCAAGCGAGAAGCCGAGCGTCAGTCCGAAACCCGGAATGACACTCGGCTGTCTGAACCGCCACCCTGCCTGCGCGGGTGCTGTGGTCATATCGTCCTGATCTAGATCTAGCTCACGGGGCCGGCTTGTAGATCTGGTCGAATATACCACCGTCGCCGAAATGATAAGGCTGTGCTTTCTTCCAGCCGCCAAAAAGCGGATCGTCGATGGAGATCAGCTTGATGTCGGGTGTCTTGGGAAGATCAGCCGGAGCCACAAGTTCGGGCTTGGCCGGACGATAGTGGTTCTTGGCGATGATTGTCTGGCCTTCCTTGGAATAGAGCCAGCCCAGATAGGCTTCGGCGACCTTGCGCGTGCCCTTGGCGTCGACATTGGCGTCCACCACCGCCACCGGCGGCTCGGCCAGGATTGATGTCGGGGGATAGACGATGTCGAAATTGTCCGCGCCGAATTCGTCGAGCGCCAGGTAGGCATCGTTCTCCCAGCCAATCAGCACGTCGCCGATGCCCTTTTGCGCGAAGGTCACGGTCGAGCCGCGGGCACCGGTGTCGAGCACCGGGGCATTGGCATAGAGCTTGCCGACGAATTCCTTGGTCTTGGCCTCGTCACCGCCGTCGTTGGCGTTGGCGTAGGCCCAGGCGGCGAGATAGTTCCAGCGCGCGCCGCCGGAGGTCTTGGGATTGGGCGTGATCACCTGGGTGCCGTCCTTTACCAGGTCGTTCCAGTCATGGATGCCCTTGGGATTTCCCTTGCGGACAAGGAAGATGATGGTCGAGGTGTAAGGCGCTGAATTGTTTTCGAATTTGGTGCGCCAGTCGGGATTGATCTTCTTCGACTTGGAGACGATGGCGTTGATGTCGCCTTCGAGCGCCAGCGTCACCACATCGGCGTCGAGGCCGTCGATTACGGCGCGGGCCTGGGCGCCCGATCCGCCATGCGATTGCTGAATGGTGACCGTCTCGCCGGTCTCGGCCTTCCAATGCGCCGCGAAGGCTTCGTCATAGGCCTTGTAGAGCTCGCGCGTCGGATCGTAGGACACGTTGAGGATGGTGGTGTCGGCAAACGCGAAACCGAGCGTGCCGAACTGGACAGTTGTGGCGACCAGTGCGCCGAGCAGTTTCTTGAAATGAGGTTTGGTCATTTCTGCCTCCGTTGAACCGGCGCCAAATCTACCGAATTGATAGAAATTAGATGCATTCAATGTTGCCTTTTTTGCCCTCCTGAAGAA
>NZ_JBFULQ010000162.1:0-11334 GCF_054049815.1 Mesorhizobium sp. P5_C1
GTGCG
The DNA here is from genome assembly GCF_054049815.1 of Mesorhizobium sp. P5_C1. Taxonomy (NCBI): domain Bacteria; kingdom Pseudomonadati; phylum Pseudomonadota; class Alphaproteobacteria; order Hyphomicrobiales; family Phyllobacteriaceae; genus Mesorhizobium; species Mesorhizobium sp. P5_C1. The sequence continues at coordinate 6 of NZ_JBFULQ010000162.1, forward strand.
CATCTACGCCGTCAATTCCGGCTTCTACAACGCCATCAATCGGGTCTATGCGAAGTATTTTTCGATCAACCCGCCGGCGCGCAGCTTCGTGCCGGTGGCGTCATGGCCGATGGAGTTTGATATCGAGATCGAGTGCGTGGCGGTGGCGTGAGCGGCGCAGCGATTTGGAGTCCGACACCGCCTTCTGTCCGCCCATGGTGTTGAAGATGATCAGCACCTGACGGTTGCGGATGGCGTCTTCGATGTTGGGGCGGCTTTCCAGCACCTTGTTCTCGGCGACGACGCACCCCTTACAACATGATCGCCGTTTGCCTGCGCTGTGCGCCGGCGCTAGGCTGCCAATATTCACGGGCGGCCGCGGGTGGCGGCACGCGCCAAGGGCTGACCATGCTTGACGAGCCGGAGCAATGAGCACGAGCCCGCTACGTGTGGCAGTCATTGGCGGCGGCATCGGCGGCGCCGCCGCTGCTGCCGCCCTGCTTCAACGTGGCATGGACGTCCGTCTCTACGAGCAGGCTACGGCCCTGGCCGAGGTCGGCGTCGGCGTCGTGATCCAACCGAACGGTGTCCGGATGCTTCGGCGGCTCGGCCTCGGTGACGAGCTGATCCGCTCGGGCGCCAGATGGATCGACCCACAGTTTCGTCGCGCCGATGGATCCTATGCGGCTGCGATGTGGCCCCCCGAGCTTGCCAGCCAAATCGAGTTCTACGGCATGCACCGCGCCGATTTGCTGGCAATGTTCGTCGATCGGCTACCTGCCGATAGTGTGAAGACCGGCCACAGATGTATCGGCTTCGAACAGGACGATGAGCAGGCCGTCATCACTTTCGCCAATGGTTTGCGCACCACGGCCGACGTCGTGATCGCGGCTGACGGTATCCATTCTACCCTTCAGCAGTTCGTAGTTGCCCCGTCCGCCCCGCTCTATTCGGGATCGGTCGCCTATCGAGGGGTGATCCCGGCGGCTGGTGTCTCGTGGCCGCCGGGAGCGATGCGCAACTGGCTTGGTGCAGGCAAGCATTTTCTCGTCTATCCGGTGCGCGCCGGCCTGCTCATCAACTACGTCGGCTTTGTGACGACTGACGAGCCGATGAAGGAGTCATGGTCGGCACGGGGCGATCCCGCCGCCCTTGCCCGGGAGTTCGCCGGTTGGGACCCCATGGTCGAGACGGTCATTGCCCAACTGAAAACGACGTTTAGGTGGGGCCTGTTCGATCGTGAGCCGCTCGCAACCTGGACTCGCGGACGCCTGACCCTGCTGGGCGACGCCGCCCACCCAATGCTGCCGCATTTGGGACAAGGAGCCAATCAGGCCATCGAAGACGCGGTTGCCTTGGCGACGGTGCTGAGCCACGCAGACCGCAAGTCAGCCCCACGGGCGCTGCTGATTTACGAGCAGCTGCGGCGCGAGCGGACTGCCGGCGTCCAGCGCATGGCGCGCATGAACGGTGCTCGCTATGACGCATCCAGCGGCGACTTGCATGCCCGCGACCGCAAGCTTGACGCTCAGCCGCAGGAACGCGCCTGGGTCTGGAATTACGACGCCGATGCCGAAGCCATGGCAGCCGCGGCTTCGCTCTAGGCAAAGTACTCCTGCAGCGGCCTGACCTCGAGGCTCCCCGCCTTCAGCGCGGCAATCGCCTCCGCTACCGCGGCAGCGCCCGACAGCGTCGTGTAATACGGCACCTTCTGCATCAGCGTCGCGCGGCGGAGCGATTTTGAGTCCGACACCGCCTTCTGGCCATCAGTCGTGTTGAAGACGATCTGGACCTGGCGGTTGCGGATGGCGTCCTCGATGTGGGGGCGGCCTTCCAGCACCTTGTTGATCTTCTCGGCGACGACGCCGTTTTCGGCGAGGAAGCGGGCCGTGCCTGAGGTTGCCATCACCTTGAAGCCGAGACCTGCGAGGCGCTTCACCGCCGGCAATATGCCCTTCTTGTCCTCGTCGCGCACCGAGACGAACAGCGTGCCGGAGCGTGGCAGGTCGACGCCGGCGCCCAGCTGGCTCTTGGCGAAGGCCAGCGCGAAATCGCGGTCGAGGYCCATGACCTCGCCGGTCGAGCGCATTTCCGGGCCGAGCAAGATGTCGACGCCGGGGAAGCGGGCGAAGGGGAACACGGCTTCCTTGACCGCGATGTGGCCGGGGTTCCTGGGGTCGGGCATGGCGCCGTAATGGGCGAAGGCGTCTTCCAGCGTCTCGCCGGCCATGATGCGGGCGGCGATCTTGGCAATCGGCCGCCCGATGGTCTTGGCGACGAAGGGCACGGTGCGTGATGCGCGCGGGTTGACCTCCAGCACATAGACCGTGCCGTCCTTGATCGCATATTGCACGTTCATCAGGCCGCCGACATTGAGCGCGCGGGCGAGTGCCGCCGTCTGGCGCTCCAGCTCATCCACCAGCTCCGAAGGCAGCGAGTGCACCGGCAGCGAGCAGGCACTGTCGCCCGAATGGATGCCGGCCTCCTCGATGTGCTCCAATATGCCGGAGACGAAGGTTGCCTTGCCGTCGCAGAGGCAATCGACATCGACCTCGATGGCGCCCGAGAGATAGGTATCGAACAGCAGCGGGTTCTTGCCCAGGAGCGTGTTGATCTGGCCGGTCTTGTCGTTGGGGTATTTCTGCTTGATGTCCTCCGGCACCAGGCCGGGCACGGTGTCGAGCAGGTAGGATTGCAGCATGCCCTCGTCATGGATGATCTGCATGGCGCGGCCGCCGAGCACATAGGACGGGCGCACGACCAGCGGGAAGCCGAGCTCGCCTGCGACGAGGCGGGCCTGCTCGACCGAATAGGCGATGCCGTTCTTCGGCTGGCTGAGGCCGAGCTTGTGCAGCAGCTTCTGGAAGCGGTCGCGGTCTTCGGCGAGGTCGATCATGTCGGGCGAGGTGCCGAGGATTGGGATGCCGGCCTTCTCCAGCGCATCCGCCAGCTTCAGCGGCGTCTGGCCGCCGAACTGGACGATGACGCCGACCAGTTCGCCCGAGGCTTGTTCGGCGCGCAGGATCTCCAGCACGTCTTCCGCCGTCAGCGGCTCGAAATAGAGCCGGTCCGAGGTGTCGTAGTCGGTCGACACGGTCTCGGGGTTGCAGTTGATCATGATCGCCTCATAGCCGGCGTCGCGCAGCGCAAAGGCGGCGTGGCAGCAGCAATAGTCGAACTCGATGCCCTGGCCGATGCGGTTCGGCCCGCCGCCGAGGATGACGACCTTTTTGCGCGACGAGACCTGCGCCTCGTTGGCGAGGTGGCCGGCGAACGGCACTTCGTAGGTCGAGTACATGTAGGCGGTGGGCGAGGCGAACTCGGCGGCGCAGGTGTCGATGCGCTTGTAGACCGGGTGAACGTCGAGCTTTTCGCGGACCTTCGCGATCACTTCGATGTCGGTCCTGGTCAGCGATGCCAGGCGGGCGTCGGAAAAACCCATCGCCTTCAGCATGCGCAGATTGACGGCATCCCCGGGGATGCCGTGCTCGCGGATGCGGGCTTCCATGGCGACGATGCCGGCGATCTGCTCGAGGAACCACGGGTCGATCTTGCACATGGCGTGCACGTCTTCCAGCGAGGTGCCCATGCGGATCGCCTGCGCCACCATGCGCAGCCGGTCGGGCGTCGGCGTGCCCAGTGCGGCGCGGATGGCGTTGCGGTCGTCGGCATGGTTGGCGATCGCGGTCCCATGGCCGAGGCCGGGGATCTCGATCTCGTCCAAACCTGTCAGGCCGGTTTCGAGACCACGCAGCGCCTTCTGCAGCGATTCCTGGAACGTGCGGCCGATGGCCATGACTTCGCCGACCGACTTCATGGCGGTGGTCAGCACCGGCTCGGCGCCGGGGAATTTCTCGAAGGCAAAGCGCGGGATTTTTGTCACGACGTAATCGATCGACGGCTCGAACGAGGCCGGCGTGGCGCCGCCGGTGATGTCGTTCTCCAGCTCGTCCAGCGTGTAGCCGACGGCGAGTTTCGCCGCGATCTTGGCGATCGGGAAACCGGTCGCCTTGGAAGCCAGGGCGGAGCTGCGCGAGACGCGCGGGTTCATCTCGATCACCACCAGGCGGCCATCGGCCGGGTTGACGGCGAACTGCACGTTGGAGCCGCCGGTCTCGACGCCGATCTCGCGCAGCACCGCGATCGAGGCGTTGCGCATCATCTGATATTCTTTGTCGGTCAAGGTCAGGGCAGGGGCGACGGTGATCGAATCGCCGGTGTGCACGCCCATCGGGTCGATGTTCTCGATCGAGCAGACGATGATGCAATTGTCCGCCTTGTCGCGGACGACCTCCATCTCATACTCCTTCCAGCCGAGCACGCTTTCCTCGATCAGCACTTCGGTGGTCGGCGAGGCATCGAGGCCGGACTGGACGATCTCGTAGAATTCGGCGCGGTTGTAGGCGATGCCGCCGCCGGTGCCGCCCATGGTGAAGGACGGACGGATGATGGCCGGCAGGCCGACATGGTCGAGCGCCTGGGCGGCGATCGCCATGCCGTGGCTGATGTAGCGCTGCTTGCGGTCGCCTTCGCCGAGGTTCCAGCGGGTTTCCAACGCGTCGAGCGCGGCGTCGAGATCGGCCGGGGCTTCGGCCTTGACCGCGGCGCGCTCGGCCTCGTGCGTCTTGCGGTCGGTGTTCTTGACGTCGGTGGCGTTGGCCAGCATCGACTTCGGCGTTTCCAGCCCGATCTTCTTCATCGCCTCGCGAAACAGCGCGCGGTCCTCGGCCTTGTCGATCGCTGTGGCGTCAGCGCCGATCATCTCGACATTGTAACGGTCGAGCACGCCCATGCGGCGCAGCGACAGAGCGGTGTTGAGCGCGGTCTGGCCGCCCATGGTCGGCAGCAGCGCGTCGGGCCGCTCCTTGGCGATGATCTTGGCCACGACTTCCGGCGTGATCGGCTCGATATAGGTGGCGTCGGCCAGTTCCGGGTCGGTCATGATGGTGGCCGGGTTGGAATTGACCAGGATGACGCGAAAGCCCTCTTCCTTCAGCGCCTTGCAGGCCTGGGTACCGGAATAATCGAACTCGCAGGCCTGGCCGATGACGATGGGGCCGGCCCCGATGATCAGGATCGACTTGATGTCAGTGCGTCTTGGCATGGGCGATAAGTTCCGTTCGGCGGGCGGCTTGCACAAAAAACCGGGACGGGAAGACCCGGCCGGTTGTGCTCGCGATTCTGGTATCAGGCTAGGAGGGCCTTATAGGGAAGAGTTTTGCCCGATGTAACCCCGAAAATGAGGGGAGTAGGGGAGTAGGTAGAGTTTGGAGCGCGCTGCAAACATACTGCCTTACTGCCCTACTCCCTTACTCCCCTAAGACTAATCCCCCAGCGCCAGCTGATCCGTGATCTCGAAGCGTTCGGACACGCCGATGCGGATCATGTTCAGGCTGCCTTCACGGGTGAAGCGGAAGTCGCTCTGCCCGTCGGACCCGGCCGGCTTGCCGGCGACGAAGGAGATGACGCGGGTGCCGCCGTCGGGCCAGGTGACGGTGACGTCGGCATTGTCCGTGCCGGCGCGCATGACGCTGACCGCGCAGCGGGTCATCGGCTCGCCGACATAGCGGGCGCAGGGAATTTCATTGGTGGCGTGGTCAGATGGGGTGGCATGCTCAGATGGCGGCTCCAGCCGCGCGACGGCTTGTGAGTCAGGCGGCGGGGCAATGGATGCCGCGGCCGGCGGCTTTTCGATCTCGCCGGTCGTCGGGTTTTCCTGCACCGCGAAGGCCAGGCCGTAGGCATCCCGCATGGCCGTTTGGCCGATTTCGACGGCTGATTTCTGCGTGCTTTCGGCGCCAGCCTCCGGACCCGCGCCACCCAGACGCGCCGCCAGGTCGGGCGGCGGTGCGATCGGCGGCTGGGGCTTGGCGGGGTCGCCGGTTTGTGGTTTGTCCAGCGCCGATGCCTGATCGGCCTCATTGCCAGTGGAGGCGACCATCGGTGCGTCGGCCGGTCTTGCCTGGCCTTCGACATAGGGAGCCGGATTGAGGGGGATGAGGTAGCGCGCCGGCGCCCATCCGCTCAGCTTGTCCTTGCCCATGCTCTCGACCTTGCACCATTTGTTGCCGTTGACGTCGTTGCAGCCGAGATTGGTGACGCTTGCGCCTCCAGCCAGACGCGCTTCGACCGTGGCGACCGGCGATGCTGCTGTGCGGATATTGAGAAGGTCATCCGGCGCCAGGCCGGTGACGATGGAGATGACGAGATCCGGCGATTCTTCGGCCATGGCGGGGCCAACAGCCGGCCAGGCCGCCATCAGAAGCGGAGCCGCAATCAGCGCATGCAGGGTTGTTCGGAGCGTAACGGTGCGCCTCATCATTTGGCCGTGCGCTGATACTCAAAGACACCGTGCACGCGACGGATCGAGCCCGTCGCATGCCCGGCCGGTTTTATAAGCGACGACGCGCCGCCATGTAAGCCCGAAAATTCGAGCGAACCATGGTGCTGGGCGGACGGGAGAAACCCTGCTGCTCCTTGCGAAGCCCCAGCTGATCCCCTCGCCAGGTCAATCCTCCCGGCCTGGCTGAGGGCATTTCGTGTCTAGCCGCGGCGGCTTGGCGTTGCAAGTTTACGGGTCAGGGAGGCTGGCGGCATCAACGAGTTCAGCCCGGCATGAGCTACGCTCAGCCCGGCATGAACCCCGTCCTGAGCGCGTGGGCCCATTCCGGGCGTCCCGCCTGTTCGGCCTGTCTGGCCGCCGCCTCGCGGTTGTAATCGACGGCGATGGCCTCGAAGCGGTCGGGCTTGCCGGCGCTGCCTAAGGTAACGATGCCGTAGCGCGCATGCGGCGAGCCCTGCTCCGAGACATGCGCCGGTGGCGTCGCATCGTCATAGGCGGGGCAGCCGATGCTGCCGGGATTGAAGACGACCGGACCACCGGGAATGCGGATCAGCTCAGGCCGGTGGCTGTGGCCGCACAGAGCGATGCGGCAGGCGGGGTCGAGCGCCTTCAGCCGCCGTCGGATCGCCGCCAATGGCGCGCGCACCAGCTGGCCATCGGTGATCGCATCGAGCAGATATTTCTCGTCATGGTCGGGACGGGCGTGGAAGGCTATGATGCCGGGCGCGATCTCCAGCGTCAGCGGCTGCGCGAACAACGCCTCGCGCTGCGCCTGCGTCAGCCGCTGCTGCGCATAGGCGTCGGAAGGCCACATCTCGTCACTGGCCGGATCGGCGGCGACGCGGCGGTCGTGGTTGCCGCGCACCGTCGGCAGGTTGAGCGCCTCCAGCCGCGCAAACGTCTCGCGCGGCCACAGCGGGCCGGAAACGCTGTCGCCGAGATTGACGGTCAGGTCGGCGCCGCCGCGCTGCTTCAGATCGTCAAGCACGGCGTCCAGCGCCAGCACATTGCCATGGATATCTGCGAGGACGGCGATGCGCATCTTGGGTGGCTCCGAACGTGGGGCAGCGTTTTCTCTTTCCCCGCTATGCGGGGCGAGGAACCCAATTCCTGCAAGGGTCAGGCGGAAACTTCAAGATCGTGGCCACCGACCGCGGGCAGCGCGGGATCGTCTCCGGCGGCGGCGATGACACTGTCGAGCAGGCCGGGGAAGCGGGCGTCGAGGTCGGCGCGACGCAGCGTGATCATGCGGTTGGTGCCAACGACTTCGGCGCGGGTGACCCCGGCCTCGCGCAGTTTGGCCAGATGATAGCTCAGATTGGTCTTGGAGCCGAGGTCGAGGAACTGGCTGCAGTTCAGCGCCACGCCCTCCTTGCTGGCGAGATAGCGCACGATGGCGAGCCGCGTCGGGTCACCGAGCACGCCGAGCACGATCGGCAGGCTGATCTGGTCGGTATTGGGGTGTGGCAAGGTCATGGCTGGAAACTAAGCACAGTTCGGGCCGATTTCAACGCATCCATCCTGCTCTGCGCATACGCGCCGTTCTTCCGTTGCGATCCGTGCTGACCGACTGTGCTGACACAGGGCTGTCAGGAGGGTGCTGCTATTTTTCCCTGGCTTCATTGACATCATGCCCTGTCATGTCCAATTGTTCAATAACTTTTGAACTAAGGACACGCCCCATGGACAAACGCCTCTTTTGGCTTGCGCTCGGATCGTTCACGATCTCGACCGAAGGCTTCGTCATCTCCAGCCTTTTGCCGGACATCGCGGCGGACGCGGGCATCTCCATTCCGTTGGCCGGCACGCTGATCACCGCCTTTGCGCTCGCCTATGCGGTGGGCACGCCGATCCTGGCGACGCTGACCGGCGAATGGGACCGGCGCCGTGTCATCCYGTGGACGCTGGTGTTCTTCGTCATCGGCAACATTGCCGCCGCGTTGAGCTCCTCCTTCGAACTTCTGCTGATCGCACGCATCGTCATGGCGCTGTCGTCGGGCCTGTTCGCCGCGACCGCGCAAGGCACGGCGGTGGCGCTGGTTGATGACCATCACCGGGCCCGCGCCATTGCCGTCGTCGTCGGTGGCACCACGGTGGCCGTCGCGGTCGGCGCGCCGCTTGGCGCTCTGGTCGCTGCCTTCGCCGGCTGGCGCGGCACGTTCTACGCCATTGCCGGCCTTGGCGCGCTTGCCGGCGCGATCCTTTGGTACCGGCTGCCGCGCGGCATCGTCGGCACCAGGCTGCCCCTGAAGCGCAGGCTGGCAGCGGCGCTGCGGCCCGGCGTGATGCCGATCCTCCTGACGACGCTTCTGGCGCTGACCGGCGCCTTCACCGTCTTTGCCTATGTCGCGCCGCTCGCCATCGAGGGCGGCGGGCTCAGCCAGATCGCGCTGCCCGGCATGCTGCTCGCCTTCGGTGTCGGCGCCGTCATCGGCAACATCGCCGGCGGCCAGGCAGCCGACCGTTTTGGCGCTACGCGCACCGTCGGCTGGTCGCTGACGCTGAGTGCGGCCATGCTGGTGATGCTGTCGGTCATCCCGACCTTCCTGCCGCCCCACATTGCCGGGCCGGCGCTGATGGCGATGATGGTGCCGTGGGGCATCGTCGGCTGGGCGTTCCCGCCGGCGCAGGCCAGCCGTATCATCAAGCTGGCGCCCGACGCCGCGCCGATCGTGCTGTCGCTCAACGGCTCGGCGCTCTATCTCGGCGTGGCGCTGGGCGCCGTGGTCGGGGGCGCCGTGCTGCGCTACGGCGCGCCGGCCGATCTCGGCCTGGTCGCCGCAGCCTTCCCGATCATCGGGCTCGGCATCGTGCTGGCCGGTCGCTGGGCGGCGCGGCCGGTTGCCATGCCGGCTGAGTAGTCTTCTCGGAAGCCCGTCGGCTGCCTTAGCTGGCCGGCGGCAGCTCGAAATCCAGCGCGGCGATGTCATCCAGCGCAGCGCGCAGTTTTGCCGCCTGATCCTTGCCGACCACGTCCTCGAAACGCTGCTGGGCGACGTGCCACAGCTTCATCGCCTCATCGAGTTTGACCAGACCCTGCGGCGTCAGCCGCACGCGCTTGATGCGGCGGTCGTCCGGATCGGCGAAAGTCTCGACATAGCCGTCGCGGATCAGTGGCTTCAGCGTGTGGCCAAGCGCCGACAGGTCCATGATCAGGGACGCGGCAATGGCACCCATCGCCGGCTCGTTGCCGATATGGATCTGGTAAAGCAGGCCCTGCTGCGTGGCCTTGAGGCCCGAAGGCGCAAGCACATCATCATAATACTGGCCGAGCTTGCGTGCCGCGCGACGCAGCATGGCGTTGTTGCACAGCGTCAGGCCGGGTAGGGCATCTTTTGACATGTTTTTCTCTCGGCTCTTTCTCTCGGCGACGGCTGCATCACGCCCGACCGCTTACCCCTAAATAATCTCAGTCCCGATCATTGACAAGATAGTGGCATATGCCTATTTCAAGGATAGTGGTATATGCCACTAAATGAAATCAGATGGCTTTGGCGGCAAGGCAAGGGCAGTTGCCCACGGTGCCGGCGGCAAAAGTCGAAGCGAAGCAATCAGTCGAAGAAGGAACAGGACAATGAGTGGACAGAGCAACAAGGGCACGGCGGTGGTCACCGGAGCTTCGGCGGGCATCGGTGCGGTCTATGCGGATCGGCTGGCAGGGCAGGGCTATGACCTGCTGCTGGTGGCGCGGCGCGCCGACCGGCTCGAGGAACTGGCGGAGAAGCTGCGCTATGCCTACGGCCGCAAGGTCAGCGTGATCAGCGCCGATCTCGCCGACGACAATGATGTCCGCCGCGTCGAGCAGGCGATCGCCGCCGACGACAGCGTGACGGTGCTGGTCAACAATGCCGGCATTGGCGGCCAGCAGGTGGTGGCGACAGCCGATGCCGACGCCGTCGAGCGCATGATCAAGGTCAATGTCATCGCCTTGACGCGGCTGACCCGTGCCGTGCTGCCAGGTCTGGTGGCGCGCAACCGTGGCGCCATCGTCAACATCGCCTCGGTGCTTGCCTTCGACACCTCGTTCGGCGGCATCTACAGCGGCACCAAGGCTTATGTCGTCAACTTCACCGAAGCCCTGCAGCGCGAAGTTGCGGGTACGCAGGTGAAAGCGCAGGTGGTGCTGCCAGGCGCGACCCGGACCGATTTCTGGGAGATCGCCGGCAGCGATATCGATAGCCTTCCGCAGGAGATCGTCATGACGGCGGACGATCTGGTCGATGCCGCACTTGTCGGCCTGGCCAAGGGCGAAACGGTTACCGTGCCGGGGCTTGCCGACGCCACCAAGCTGGACACTTTCCTCGGCGCGCGCCAAGCCTTCTACGGCAGCCTGCATGCCAACAAGCCGGCGGCACGCTACGCGGCTTGAGCCCGTGTGTGGCGGTTGGCGTTCAGGCCGACCGCCACATTGGAATGGTCGAGGCGGCAAGCACCAGCGCCAGCACGATGTTGAGCGCGCGCCATTGCCATTCTGTCTTGAGCAGCCGGGCAAGCAGCATCCCGGCCACGCACCAAAGCGACAGCGAGGCAGCTGCTGCCAAGCCGAAGGTGGCGCCTAGCAGCAGCGCAAGCTGCAGCGGGCCGCTGGCCAAGGCCGCGAACGAGGCTGCCGCGCCTAGCCCCATCGCCCAGCCCTTGGGGTTCATCCATTGAATGCCGGCACCGCCGAGAAAGCTGTTCGGACTGGCCATGGTGACGTCCAGGTTGGGCGGTCCGCTGCGACCGATCTTGATCGCCAGCCAGACGAGATAGAGCGAGCCGACGACCTTCATCGCCAGTTGCAATGAGGGCACCGCAAGCAGCAGGCCGGCGAGCCCGCCAGCGGCCGCTCCCGTCACCGTGGCGAGGCCGGCGGCGCTGCCGACCAGCAAAGGGACCGAACGGCGAAAGCCGAATTGCGCGCCGGACGCCGTCGACAAGGTCGTGGCGATGCCGGGCGTGGTCGTGGCAACGATCGCAAACAGGACGAGGGGGATGATCGGCTCGAGCATGCGGCTTCCTTTGAAG
>NZ_JBFULQ010000163.1:0-11088 GCF_054049815.1 Mesorhizobium sp. P5_C1
GAAGCAGGGCCAGCCACTTTGGTCTTTTCATACCGGGCGCTTGTGCGCGCCGCTATTCTGGTATTACCAAATACAAGGATTTGGTCAAGTCTTGTAGTGCATCGCGGGAACCCCTGAGACAGGCAAAAAAGGGATACATATCTCAATATAATCAATGAAATAATTCGGAGTGAGCGCAGCAGTCCGCCGCTTCTTGCCGTCCATGGGAAATTGCTGTAGACCTCGCTTCAGGCCCAATTGGTCGAACCAGTTTGCGAAAAAGGCTGGGGATGCCTTGGGGAGGAACCCTTGCGTCGCCGTTCAGCGATGCATGTCGCAGGCGAACCATAAAGACGAATCTGGGAAGGACAGACCATGCACCTTTCGACGCACAACTGGATGCGCGCGGAACCGCTGGAGACGACGCTCAAGCGCATCAAGAAATTCGGCTACGAGTCGATCGAGATTTCCGGCGAGCCTGAGCAGTACAAGACCAAGGAGACGCGGGCGCTGCTGAAGGAGCATGGGATCCGCTGCTGGGGCGCGGTGACCTTGATGCTGGGCGAGCGCAACCTTGCCGCCAAGGACCAGGGCCAGCGCGAGCGGTCCGTGCAGTATGTCAAGGACGTGCTGACGATGATCAGCGAACTCGATGGCGAGATCATCACGCTGGTTCCGGCGACGGTCGGCAAGGTGGTGCCGGATGGCACCGAGGAAGAGGAATGGAAATGGGTTGTCGACGCGACCCGTGAATGCTTCACCCACGCAAAGAAGGTCGGCGTCAAGATCGCCGTCGAACCGCTCAATCGCTTCGAAACCTATCTGTTCAATCGCGGCGCCCAGGCCCTGGCGCTGGCAGACGCGGTCAGCCCCGAATGCGGCGTCTGCCTCGACGCCTACCACATCCACATGGAGGAATTTAACGTCCATGACGCGATCCGGCAGGTCGGCAAGCGCCTGTTCGACTTCCATGTCGCCGACAACAACCGCTTTGCCGCCGGCCTCGGCCAGATCGACTGGCCGAAGATCGTCGCCACGCTGAAGGAAGTCGGCTACGACGGCGCGCTGACCAACGAGTTCGTCGCCCCGGTCGACCGCACGCCGGCCGCGCCCTATCCCGACATGGTCGAGCGCCATCCGGTCGACATTTCGCCCGAACAGCTGAAGTTCATCCAGGATCACGGCTCCAGCGTGCTGACCGAGAAATTCTACACCGACCAGATGCGCATCACCGCAGAAACGTTGCTGCCGCTGATCAAGTAGTCGACTGCCTGTTGGGAAATTGCCCTTTCGCCCTGACCGGCGGCAGGGCCGGGAAAGACAATGCGCATCAAGACCGTCCAAGCCTGGTGGATCCGCATCCCGATCGAAGCCGCTCGGCAGCACCGCAGCGACTTCGGTCAGGTGACGACCTTTGACGCCGCCATCCTGCGCATCGAGACCGATGACGGGCTGGTCGGCTGGGGCGAAGGCAAGAATGCCGCCGGCAGCGCCGGCAGCTACGGGGCGCTGGTCCACATGCTGAACCATGAAGTCGGGCCGCAATTGATCGGCCGCGATCCGGCCGACATCGGCGTCATCTGGGAGATGCTCTACAACGGCGTTCGCCACGACAGCGCCGCCCGCGCCGGCCACGCCATGCCGCAACTGGCGCGGCGCGGCATGAGCATAGCGGCCATCAGCGCCGTCGATATCGCGCTCTGGGATATCCTGGGCAAATCGCTTGGCGTTCCGGTCTGGCGGCTCCTCGGCGGCCGCAAGCTCGATCGCATGCCGGCCTATGCGTCCGGCGGATGGGCGTCCGCCGACGYCATCGGCGAGCAATTGAAATCGTATGTCGCCAAAGGCGGCTTCAAGGCGCTGAAGATGCGGATCGGCGCCATGGACGGTGCCGCGCATGTCTCCGCCGCCCGCGTCCGTGCCGCACGGCAGGCGCTCGGCCCCGATGTCGAATTGATGGTCGATGCCCACGGCACCTACACGGTGGCTGAAGCCAAGCGCTTCATCCACCTCATCGACGATCTGGACCTCGCCTGGTTCGAGGAGCCGATCATCGCCGACGACAAGCCAGGCATGGCCGAAGTGCGGGCAAGCGGCGCCGTTCCGATCGCCACCGGCGRAAGTGAGGCGACGCGCTATGCCTTCCGCGACCTTGCCGTGCTGAAAGCCGCCGACATCTTCCAGCCCGATCCGGCCTTCTGCGGCGGCATCAGCGAAGCGATGAAGATCGGCACCATCGCCAGCGCCTTCAACCTGCGCTTTGCGCCGCATCTGTGGGCCGGCGCGCCGTGCTTCTTCGCTGGACTGCACGTCTGTGCTGCTTCGCCGGCTAGTTTCACCGTCGAATATTCGCTCGGCGCCAACCCGATGATCCATGATCTGATCGAAGAGACTGTCGAAGCCAAGGACGGTATGATAGCGATCCCGGAAAAGCCGGGTCTGGGGTTCACCATTTCGGAGCGGTTCCTGGAGGCGCACGCGCAACGCGATTGACAATGAAAGAAAAGAACCTTCTCGCGGAACTCGCTGCCTACCTGTTCTCCCATTCGGACAAGGAGACCGGCCGAACGCCGTCGGAACGTGAGCTGGCGGAGCAGTTCGGCGTCAGCCGCGGCCAGATCCGCGAGGCGCTCGCCATCCTCGAAGCCATGCGCATCGTCGAGCGCAGGGCCAAGTCCGGCATCTACATCGACACCAAGCAGGCCAGCGTCGAGGCGATGGCGCTGTTCGCGCGCGCCGGCCTGCCGCTCGATCCGATCCAGATCTACGAGACGGTCGAATTGCGCAAGATCCATGAGATCAAGGCGGCCGAGCTTGCCTGTTCGCGCGCCACCGAAGAGAATTTCGAGCGTCTGCGCGAGATCCTGAAAGCTTCGGAAGAGCGCATCGCCGCAGGCGAGGGCCTGGCCAAGGAAGACCGCGAATTCCACCTTGAGATCGTACGCGCGACCAAGAACAGCGTCTTCCACAATGTCTGCAGCGTCTACTACATGATGGGCGAGCAGCGCCTGCCGATCTATTTCAACGATCCCGAGCGCAGCGTGCGCTCGCATGCCGAGCACATCCAGATCTACGAGGCGCTGCTGCGCCGCGACGGCAATCTCGCCCAGGCGCTGATGAGCGCTCATCTGCAGGGCGCCGAGAGCTACTGGAAGGGCCTGATCGAGGGCCATGGCGAGGAACCTCAAAGCCCGACGCTCGAAAGAGCCTGACCGACATGGCCCGCATCCTCACCACACACCCCCTGCATCCGCGCGCCTCGGCCATGCTGGCCGGCGCCGGCGAGCTTGTTGTCGCTTCTGCTCTCGACCCAGCGACGCTTGTTGCCGAGGCGAAAAACGCTGACATTGTCATCGTGCGCGCGCCTCTGCCGCCACAGCTCTTCGAGGGTGCAGGGAAGCTGAGGGCAGCAATCCGCCATGGCGCCGGGCTCGATATGATCCCGATGGAAGCAGCATTCGCGGCCGGCGTGCTGGTGGCGAATGTGCCGGCGGTCAATGCCCGCTCGGTTGCCGAACACGTCATGTTTGCAGCACTTGCCCTGCTTCGCCGCTTCCGCATCGTCGACCGCGACTTGCGCGCGAAAGGCTGGCTCGCCGGCCGCGAGCACGCCAACTCCAACAGCGAACTTGCCGGCAAGACGATCGGCATCGTCGGCCTTGGCGCCGTTGGCCAGGCTGTCGGACATATAGCGGCGCATGGTTTCGACCTGAAGGTGGTGGCAACGACGCGCAGCATGCAGCCGGCGCCGGAGAAAGTCGGCTTCCTGTCGATCGACGCCCTGGTCGAGCAGAGCGACATCATCGTTCTGTGCTGTCCGTTGACGCCGGAGACGCGCGGCTTGATCAATCGCGAGCGGATCGCCCGCATGAAGCCCAATGCGCTGCTGATCAACGTATCGCGCGGACCGGTCGTCGATGACGACGCCCTGATCGAAGCCTTGCAGAAACGCCGCATCGGCGGTGCCGCACTCGATGTGTTTTCGACGCAGCCGCTGCCGCCAGATCATCCCTATTTTGGCTTCGACAATGTCATCATCACCCCGCACATGGCCGGCATCACCGAGGAATCGATGATGCGCATGGGCGTCGGCGCGGCCGGTGAAGCCTTGCTGGTGCTGGCCAACAAACTGCCGGTCAATCTGCGCAACCCCGAAGTGGTCGATCACTACCGCCGGCGGTTTCCTGCGAGCGTGTAACGCATCGCCGTTTCGCCTCATTTTCTGGCGAGGCTCGCTCCCATGTCCAGTCTTCGCTCCGCGCTGTTGTTTGTTGCCACCGCTTCGACAGCCGTCTTGCCGTCGCTTGCCGCTGCGGAGAGCAGCTATGTCTACTGCGACAACGGGCTGCGCTGCTTCAAGGCACCCTGCCCGTCGAACAGCGCGCTCGACCTTGCCACCGGCACGATCATCAAGGGCGTGTCGATCGACAGCAGCGGATTGCCGCAGGCCGACAAGGCGATAACGGATCTCTCAGACGCGCTTTACGCCGGAAAGATCGTCGTCAGGGGATCGATCGAACATCGCACGCAGACCATCACCGGCAAGGACTACAGCCTGCCCTGGCTGGTTGCGACCGGCATCGTACGCACCGCCAAGGAAAGCGAACGCAAGCACTGTTCGTCGCACTGATATTCAGTTCAGCCCTCGTCAAGAGCCAAGCAGCGACTCTATTTCAGCGGCGAGGCGTAGCAGTCGCCGGTCTTGGCCGTTGCGCGCCACCAGCATCAATCCTGCCGGGCGCACCATGCCCGGCATCGGCAGCGAGATCGCACAAAGGTCGAACTGGTTGGCGACCTGCGTGTTGCGCAGCAGTAGGCCTTCGGTGCGGTCGCGCAGTTCGGCATCGTCAACCATCGAAACGATGGTCGGCGCTGTCACCGGTGTGGTCGGTAGGGCCAGCATATCGACCGATGCCAGCCGCTCGTCCATGGCGGCCGCGAGCGCGGCGCGACGACGCATTGTCCTGATGTAAACTGGCGTCGGCAGCATAGCTGCCCGCGACAAAGGCCCGCTGACATGTGGGTCGACCGGCACCGATGCCCCCGTCGCCAACCAGTCGGCATGGATCTCCGCCCCTTCCATGGCAGCGATCGAACCGCGCTTGGTCGCCGCGCGCATCTCTCCAAGCAGATCGTCTATCGACAGATCCGCCACCCCTGCACCCGCCAGTTCGACCTTGCGAAGGCATCGATCGAACGCGGTCGCCACCTCGCCTTGCGTTTCTTCGAATAGGACGCCGCGCGGGATGCCTATGCGAAGCCCTACAAGGGAAATCGACGTCAGCGCAGCCGCTTCCTCGCCGGCCATCACGGCGTCGGCGGCGGCGCACTGGGCGACGGTTCGGGCAAGCGGCCCGATCGAGTCCAGCGTGCCGGACAACGGGAAAGCGCCGGTGAGAGGCACCCGCCTAGCGGTCGGCTTGAAGCCGACGACACCGTTGAGCGATGCCGGAATGCGTATCGAACCACCGGTATCGGAACCGATGGAGATTTCGCTCGTCCCCTCGCCGACGGAAACGCCGGCACCTGAGGAGGAACCACCAGGAATGCGGCTGGGATCGGTGGCATTCCCGGGCGTGCCGTAGTGCTGGTTGTCACCGATCGCGGTGAACGCGAATTCGGTCATGTTGGTCTTGCCGACGATCACCGCGCCGGCCTGCCGCAACCGGCCAACGATGGCGGCGTCGCGCAGCGCAGGTGCAGCGGTCCTGAGCATGAGCGAGCCGGCCGTGGTTGGTTCGCCGCCGACATCGAACAGATCCTTGATCGAGACAATGGTGCCGTCGAGCGGCCCCAGCGTCACACCGGCTTGTTTGCGGGCATCGCTGGCGTCGGCCGCGGCCCGCGCGGCTTCGGCATAAAGCTTCGTGAACACATGTTCTTCGCCGGCACGGGCGGCGAGTCGCGCGAGGATGGTTTCGAGATGATCGCGGGCTGATTGCATTTTCGGTGTCGGACTCCGGACGCCTTGAACGTCTTAAGAGGTAGCGGCCAGCACTTGGCCTGCCGAGACTTAAACCGGCGCAGGCGGTTTTGCACCCTGTCGATACGAGGAAAAATCCGATGCTCTACAAAGGCAGCTGTCACTGCGGCAAGGTCGCCTTCGAGTTCGAAGCCGAGCTGACCGGCGCCGTGCGGTGCAATTGCTCGATCTGCTCGCGCAAGGGTGCCCTGTTGTGTGCCATCCCGCACGAGACCTTGCAGGTGCTGGCCTGGGGCAATGACTTGGGGATCTACACATTCGGCAACCACGCCATCGCGCATCGGTTCTGCCGCACCTGTGGAGTCCACCCCTTCGCTGAGGATGTCGGCGAAGGCCCTGAACGCAGTGCCTACGTCAACATGTATTGCATTGCGGATTTTGACCCTTCGACCTTGCCAGTCTTCGACTTCGATGGCCGCTCGGTCTGAACCTATCTCCCGTCGCACCGGCAAGGTTCGCTTTGTCGCTTGCCGCATAACGGCATCGGCCCGAAACCGTGATGGTTCGCGGGCCGATGCTTGGCGTCAGGAAGTTATCGCCAAATGGTGAGTCCGACGGCTAGTTGACCTGCTTCGGACCGCGCAGGAACACCACGATCGCCGCCAGCAATGTCGCCGTGCCGCAATAGGCGAAGGCGCTGGCCACGCCGGCATGGTCGACCAGCAGGCCACCGACGACAGCACCGAGCGCAATCGCCACCTGGAACGTCGCCACCATCAGCCCGCCTGCGCTTTCTGCCTGATCCGGTGCTGCCCGCACCAGCCAGCTCTGCAGCCCAACCGGCACCGCGCCGAAGGCAAAGCCCCACGCCGCAACCGCGGCGGCAGCGACCGTGGGCGAGGCACCGAAAACCAGCATCGAGGCAGCCGCCGCCGCAATCAGCAAGGGCGCCAGCGCAACGGCTGCCTTGAGGTTGCGTTCGGCCAGGAAGCCGCCGGCGACATTGCCGAAGAAGCCACCAACGCCATAGGCCAGAAGCACCAGCGAGATTGTCTCGATGTCGAGCACGGGGACCTTCTCGAGGAAAGGGCGCACGTAGGTGAAGCCGGCAAAGTGTCCCGAGGCAACGAGCAGCACGACCAGCAGTGCCACCCTGATAGAGGGGCGCTCGAGCACATCGAGCAAGGTACGGAAGCTTGCCACGCCCACGGGTGGCAGCTTCGGAATGGTGGCCACCTGCACCAGCAGCGCCAGGGCGCCGACGACGGTGGCGATCATGAAGGCGGTCCGCCAGCCCCAGATATCACCGACATAGGCGCCGACCGGCGCTGCGCATACCGTCGCCAGCGAAACGCCGGTCAGGATGATCGACATGGCGCGCGGCATCAGCCGCATCGGTACCAGCCGCAGCGCCATCGCCGCCGACATCGCCCAGAAGCCGCCAAGTGCAACGCCGAGCACGACGCGGGCAAGCAGGAGCACGGTAAGCGATGAGGCAAAGGTGGCCAGAAGGTTGGAGAAGATCAGGAACACCGTCAGCATCCACATCACCACCCTGCGGTCCATGCGCCTGGTGATGATGGCCATGGTCGGCGCGGCAATGGCGCCGACGATGGCGGTCGCCGTCACCGCTTGTCCGGCCACGCCTTCGGTGACGCCGAGGTCGCGCGCCATTGGCGTCAGCAGGCTGGCCGGCAGGAACTCGGCGGTAACGAGGCCGAAAACACCAAGCGCCAGCGAGACCACGGCGCCCCATGCCGGCTCGGTTCGTTCATCAGAGTCTGCGGGGTTCAGAAGTGTGGCGTCGATGACGCCTGTCGCGGGTTCGGCCATGGTCAGTCTCCGATCTGTTTGCAGCGCCACATAGGGAACGACCAACCGGGGCTCCACCCGTTACATGCCTTGCCATCTCGGCTTGGCTATGTGGCCGGTCTTCGATCTTGTTTGCAGCGCAGCATTTGGCTGCAACGCAACATAGGGAGTGACCGCCTGGAGTTTCCATGCTAGAAACCCCATTATGTTTGACCATTCGTCCAAAATCCCGATCACGGGCGATCCGCTCACCGACATATTGCGCGGCCTGCGTCTCGATGGCGTCGAATACGGTCGCTGCGAAATGAAGGAGCCGTGGGGCATCCAGTTCCCGGCTCAACCCGGGGCGCGGTTTCATTTCATCGGCCGTAGAGGCTGCTGGTTGAAGCAGCCGTCGGGCGAATGGGTGGAGCTGAATGCGGGGGATGCGGTGCTGCTGCCACGCGGTGCGGCGCATGTGCTGGCCAGCGAACCCGGCGCCCAGGCCTGGCCGATCCACGGCTACGAACTCGAAGAGGTCTGCAAGGACGTCTACTGCACGTCGAACGCGGAGATGTGCGGCAAGGACTGCCAACCGGGAACGCTGCTGTTCTGCGCCAGCATGTATTTCAACCTCGATGGCCTGCATCCCTTGCTCGGCATGATGCCGGACGTGATGCGCACGCATGAGCTGGAAGCCTACGAACCGGGGATACCGCATTTGCTGGACTCGATGGCACGCGAAGTGACGATGGAGCGCGTCGGCTCCGGCGGTATCATGGCGCGGCTGGCTGACGTGCTTGCCGCCACCGTCATCCGCTCATGGGTCGAACGCGGTTGCGGAGACTCGTCCGGCTGGATCGCGGCGGTCAGGGACCGCGAGATCGGGCGCGTGCTGGCCGCCATCCATCTCGAACCGAACCACGACTGGACTGTCGAGTCGCTGGCCAGGATGATGGGCGCCTCGCGGTCGGGATTTGCCGAGCGGTTCGCCACCGTCGTTGGAGAAACGCCGGCTAAATATGTCACCCAGGTCAGAATGCACCAGGCGCGGCAGTGGCTGGTCCGCGACCGGATGAAGATCTCCGTCGTTGCCGCGCGTCTCGGCTATGAATCGGATGCCGCCTTCAGCCGTGCCTTCAAGCGCGTCATTGGCTCGGCGCCCAGCCATCTTCGCGCCGAAGAGCAGGGTCCTGCTGATCAACGACACGCCATATGAGACTTACCTGCCGAAATAAGCGAGGTCGCGGCCTATGACGCGTGGCGCAAATTGACGCCGCTGCCCTTGTCGAACAGCACCACCTTGTCGGGGTTCCAGGCAAAGCGCACCGGCTGCTCGATCGCCACATCGGTCCTGGCCGGCACCGTGGCGCGCAGCATCGCGTCGCCGACGCGCAGCGTCAGGATCTTTTCGACGCCATGGTTCTCGACGTCGTGGACGTGCGCCTCGACCGGCGCGCCGCTCTCGAGATAGACGTCCTCGGGCCGAATGCCGAAGACGAGCGGGCGGCCGTCGGTCGCCGCACTCGCCTTGGCTCCCCCTGAAAAAGGCAGTTCGAAATTCAGCGGCGCCATCACCGCGCGGCCGTTCACCAGCTTGCCGTCGATGAGGTTCATCGGCGGCGAGCCGACGAAGCTCGCCACATAGGTGTCGCGCGGATTGTTGTAGATCTCGTACGGCGTGCCGGTCTGGACGATGCGGCCATGGTTAAGCACGCCGACCTTATCGCCCATGGACATCGCCGCGATCTGGTCGTGGGTGACAAACAGGAAGGTGGCGCCGAGTTGCATCTGCAGGTTCTTGAGTTCCGTGCGCAGCGCCACGCGCAGTTTGGCGTCGAGCGCCGACAGCGGCTCGTCCATCAGGCACACGTGCGGCTTGCGCACGATGGCACGGCCGATCGACACGCGCTGCATCTCGGCCGCCCGAAAGCCGGTCGGTCTTGCGGTCGAGCAAATGTTCGATCCGCAGCGTCCTGGCGGCGCGGTCGACGCGGTCCTTGATCTCGGCATCGGGTCCTCCGGTCAAGCCGGAGGATGACGGCGTGAGAGTTGAGAGGGCGACGCACACCGACCGGCGCGGACCGGCGCGAGCGCGACCTGCCGGATAGCGTCAGCTGCTGATCATCGCGCTGTCTTGTTGAGAGCGGTGACGACCAGCGCGAGAATCACCGCCGCGGCGGCGATTTCCCACACGAAAGCCTGCTTGTAGAAAGGCGGCGTGGCGAGCTGCGCCTTGCCGGCGAGAGTGTTGGGGTCCGGTGGATTGAGGAAGAAGACGCCGTAGAGATGCGCCGCCGTGATCGAAACCAGCAGCACAATGCAGAAGACCAGCGCCACGACCAGCGCTACGGTCACCACACTGCGCACCTTGACGCCCGGCTGGGCCAACGGCAGCAGGTTGTTGATGAGTCCGGCAAGCACCACGAGACCGCTGCCGACCGCGTACAGGCCGATGGAAAAGGGTTGGAAGATCAGCACCAGCGCCATGACGCCCAGGCCAATGATGAAGACCTCGAGGCAGTACGCGCCGGCCCGGCTCATGCCGGAAGAACGTTCGCTCATGACCGCACCGCCTTTCCGGCGCCATCGAAGACATGGGTTTGCCTGGGATCGGGGCGTAGATTCAGCGCCTCGCCGACCTTGACCCGCTGGCTTCTCGTCACCACGACGCGGATGTCGGCGCCTGCCGCCGTGCGGGCATGAATAAGGGTTTCGGCGCCCATGGGCTCGATGAGCTCGGCCCGGGCGGAGATGGTGCCACGGTCCCCCGTATCGGTCGCGGTGAAGGCGCGGGGGCGGACACCGATCGTCACCTTGCCGGGCTGCAGGCGCGCGACCGCCGCGTCCGTGCGGATCGCCAGATTAATGCCGGCCACGGCCATCTCCGCCGTGCCATCGGCGAAGGTCTTGAGGTCGGCCTCGAGAAGATTCATCTGCGGCGTGCCGATGAAGCTCGCCACGAAAGCATTGGCGGGCTTGGCAAAAACCTCGTGCGGTGAGCCGACTTGCTCGATCAGGCCGTCCTTCATGATGGCGATGCGGTCGGCCATGGTGAGCGCTTCGAGCTGGTCATGGGTCACGATCACGGTCGCTTTGGAGAGGCCCTGCAGCACTTCCTTGATCTGGCCACGCATGCTCTGGCGCAGTTCGACATCGAGACGCGACAAGGGCTCGTCGAAGAGGAAGCAATTGGGGTCGCGGACGATGGCGCGGGCCATGGCGGCGCGCTGCTTTTCGCCCTCGGATATCTGGTTCGGCAGCCGGTCGAGAACGTGCTCCAAGTGGAGGATCGCGGCGACGCGGTTGACGCGGGCAGTCCGCTCAGCCCTGGAAATGCCGTCATGATAGAGCGGGAAGGCGATGTTCTCGCCGATCGATGCCGACGGGTAGAG
>NZ_JBFULQ010000164.1:0-11058 GCF_054049815.1 Mesorhizobium sp. P5_C1
CGGCTGGAAGGAATTCACCAAGAACGAGAAGGACGCCATCCGCGACCTGCGCGCCGAAATCCAGCATCTGGCCACCGAAACGGCGATCTCGATCCTGGAATTCCGCAAGATCGTCAATCAGGTGCAGAAGGGCGAGCGCGAAGCCGCGATCGCCAAGAAGGAAATGGTCGAGGCCAATCTGCGTCTCGTCATCTCCATCGCCAAGAAATACACCAATCGCGGCCTGCAGTTCCTCGACCTGATCCAGGAAGGCAATATCGGCCTGATGAAGGCGGTCGACAAATTCGAATACCGCCGCGGCTACAAGTTCTCGACCTACGCGACATGGTGGATCCGGCAGGCGATCACGCGTTCGAYCGCCGACCAGGCGCGCACCATCCGTATTCCGGTGCACATGATCGAGACGATCAACAAGATCGTGCGCACCTCGCGCCAGATGCTGCACGAGATCGGCCGTGAGCCGACGCCGGAAGAGCTGGCCGAAAAACTCGCCATGCCGCTCGAAAAAGTGCGCAAGGTGCTGAAGATCGCCAAGGAGCCGATCTCACTCGAAACGCCGGTCGGCGACGAGGAGGATTCGCACCTAGGCGATTTCATCGAGGACAAGATGGCGATCCTGCCGATCGACGCGGCGATCCAGGCCAATCTGCGCGAGACCACCACCCGCGTGCTGGCCTCGCTGACGCCGCGCGAGGAGCGCGTGCTGCGCATGCGCTTCGGCATTGGCATGAACACCGACCATACGCTGGAAGAGGTCGGCCAGCAGTTCTCGGTCACCCGCGAGCGCATCCGCCAGATCGAAGCCAAGGCGCTCAGGAAACTGAAGCATCCAAGCCGTAGCCGGAAGCTCAGGAGCTTCTTGGACAGCTGAGCAGGGACGGCGTCGTCGCCGGCCAGCTCAATTGACGCCGATACCGATGCCTGCTGCGGTGTGCTCTTCGAAGGGCATCAACGCCGCGAAGGCCTGGGGCGTCCGCCCGTTGTCGATCTACCACAACGGCACGTTCAGCCGCGTCCCCTTGACGATGATGCCGCCCCGGTCGCCGATCTCTATCGAGCCATAACGCTGCCTGAAGCACTCGGGCAGCGGTCGGTCKCCCGGCACTGACAACCACAAACGCAGCATATGGCGCCGCTTGTCCGGGTCTGGCCAATCCCGAAAGCCGCTGCGGTCGTGAAGCAGCGAATGATTGTAGACGAACTGCATGTCGCCGGGCCGCAGGCGCATCGACAGGTTTAGTCTGGGATCATTGGCAAGGCTGTCGAAGAGATCCAGCGCTTCGATATGTGTGGTGCTGAGCCGCATGGCATCCGGAAAGCGTTGCGCGCTGTCGATGTACTGGCGCTGATAGATGCCGGTCAGCAATCCCGCATGCCAGTTGAGAACCGGGATTTCGAAGTAGGGTTTTTCCCCTTCCGGTATCTCGCCGCGCCGGTCGGTGGCGATCGGATCAAACAGCAGGCGGGTGAGATCAGGCCGCTTCCTGCGCATCACGTTGTAGATCGTCGCTGTGCTCACCAGCAGGGACTCGCCGCCTTGCATGGCATCGCGCCGGCAGAGCAGACCGACGACATCGGCGGAGTCGGTGTGAAACGTCTGGCGCTCAGAGGTCTGGTAGATGCGCGTCGTGGCGTCCCTGGCGTCGGCGCCTATRTCGCGGACGTGGCCGAGGATATGGCCCTGGGCATTCTGGGATCGTGCGCTTCCCAGATGCGCGCCAATCCCGCAGAAAATCGTTGCCGCCCTTTGCGCTGAATATCTCTCGACCGGGAGACCGCGAAGCACCTCGAAGCCAATGCCGGCGATCAGTTTTTCGCGAAGGGCGGCAAGATGGCCGACAAGCCGGGGCAAGGGGAAGTCAGCCTTGGTCAGGTTGCCGATGTCCTGCGAGCGGGCGAGAAAGCCGGTTGCCGCCAACTCCAGTTCCGCGACGTCGCGCGCATCCAGTTCGACCAGCCAACGCTCAGGATGTTTCGCCATGTCCT
This sequence comes from Mesorhizobium sp. P5_C1, assembly GCF_054049815.1. Lineage (NCBI taxonomy): Bacteria > Pseudomonadati > Pseudomonadota > Alphaproteobacteria > Hyphomicrobiales > Phyllobacteriaceae > Mesorhizobium > Mesorhizobium sp. P5_C1. The sequence goes on from NZ_JBFULQ010000164.1 coordinate 1,987, forward strand.
CGCCGGTCCATGCGGCAGGACTCTCGATCGATTCCGGCGGCAGGTCGATGGTTTCGCGCATGAAGCTCTCCGGCGGCTGGATCGGTCTCGGTTGCCGGCCGGGGATTTCCGCCAGATCGACGGCCACGACCGAGATTGCCGCAATCGGGCGGGTTTTAAAACCGGCTTTCCCCGGTCGGTGCGCCGACCGTCTTACGGCCGTCGCTTTGCCGCCGCCTCGCGAGGCTCGTCTTTACCCAGCAACAGGGYGTCGGCGCGGTAGTCCTTGCAGGATGTTCGCTGCGGGAGGATAATTTCGACGTCGGATGCATTTTCTGGGCGACAAACCCGGATGCCCGCCCCGGCGAAGCCGCCGTGCTCCGTGGCCCGGAGGGAGGTGTGCATGACAAGCTATATCGTGCTGATGAACTGGACGGAACAGGGCGCCAGAAATGTGCGCGATTCACCGAAGCGACTCGACGCCGCCAGGAAGCAGCTGGGAGACATGGGCGGATCGTTCAAGGCGTTCTACCTGACCATGGGTGAATACGACATGGTGGCCGTGGTTGAAGCGCCCGACGACGCGGTCCTGGCTCGCTTCTCGCTGATGCTGGCGGCGGCCGGCAACATCAGGACGCGGACGCTGAAAGCCTTCCCCGAATTTGCCTACCGCGAGATCATCACCTCGCTCGGGTAGTGCTCTCAGAACAGCGCCGAGGCTGAAGCGCTTCAGGTCCTTGTGTAATGCATGTCGCCCAAATCCGCTGCGCAGTTTTGGGCGACATGCACTAGGATGGGGCCATGTCCGAACCGAATTCACATGCGCATCTGTGGCCCGGCGTGCCGCTCGCTCTTGGCTCCGCCATCCTGTTCGGCGCTGCGCCGCCGCTGTGCAAGCTGCTGCTCGACAGCGTCAATCCCTTCATGCTGGCCGGTCTGCTCTATCTCGGCGCCGGCGCCGGGCTGGCCCTCTATCGCTCGGCTCGCGGCGGCGGCGGCGGCGAGGCGCAACTGACCGCCAGGGACATACCATGGCTGCTGCTGGCGATCGGCGCCGGCGGCATCGTCGCGCCGGTGCTGCTGATGTTCGGCCTCGGCCTCAACACCGCATCCAGTTCCGCGCTGCTGCTTAATCTCGAAGGGTTGGCGACGATGGCGATCGCCTGGCTCGTCTACCGCGAGAATGTCGACCGCCGGCTGCTCCTGGGCGCCTTCGCCATCGTGGCCGGCGCCGTTCTGCTGTCGTGGCAAGGTGAGGGCGTTGCCTTCAACCTTGGTGCCGTGCTCGTCGCCGCGGCGTGCCTGGCGTGGGGGCTGGACAACAATTTCACACGCAAGATCTCGGCCACCGACCCGGTGGTGATCGCCATGCTCAAAGGGCTGGTGGCTGGTGTCGTCAATGTCGGGTTGGCGCTCGCCGGCGGGGCTTCGTTTCCGCCAGCGTCGATCGTCGCAGTCACCGCGGCCGTCGGCTTCTTTGTCATCGGGGTCAGCCTGGTGATGTTCATCGTGGCGCTGCGTCATCTCGGCACGGCACGGACAGGGGCGTATTACTCGCTCGCCCCCTTTATCGGCGCGCTGCTGGCAATCGTCGTCCTGGGTGACGCCGTCACGCTCAAGCTTGCGGTTGCCGGGCTTCTGATGGCCTTCGGACTCTGGCTGCATCTGTCGGAACGCCATGAGCACGAGCACGACCACGAGGAACTGGAACACGAGCACAGCCATGTGCATGACGAGCACCACCAGCACCGTCATGACGGACCGGTGAGCGAGCCGCATTCGCACTGGCACCGGCATGCGCCCATGCGCCACCGGCATCCGCATTATCCCGACCTGCACCACAGGCATGGCCACGGTTGAGCATGATCCCAGGAAACAGGTACCGGTTTTTGGAGGAATCATGCCCGAGCAACGGGCCAAGCCTTTGCTGACCGTCTGGTACAACACACGCTGCCCGGTTTGCGATGCCGGTATCAGCCGGCAAAAGCGGCGGCTGATCGAAGCGGTCAAGGCCGGGCGGATCGCGTTTCGCGACATCAATCTTGAACCGGCAGCACTTGCTCGATTTGGTGCGTCGCTTGAGGATGTCCGCCGCCGGCTGCACGCCACCGACGCCGACGGCCGACTGCTGGTCGGTGCCGATGTCGCGATTGCCGTGTGGCTGATAACGCCGGGCGAGGGCTGGCTGGCGACGGTGTTAGGCAATCCGGTCGCCTTGCCGTTGACGCGCTTTGCCTATGATCAGTTCGCCGACCTGCTCTACGCCTGGAACCGRCGCAACGGCCGCTGGTAGCGGTTCCTCGTCGGTGACCGGGGCGAATGGAGGTCCCGAACCATTTGCGGACCTCCCTTCGCCAGGCCCTATCGGCCGGCCGGCTCGCAGAGTGCGCCGACGATGCGGCGCACCATCGGCAGCACCAGCAGCAGCGTTGGAAACGCCACCAGCCAGGACAAACCCCAGGCCGTCATCCAGATCGTCGGCAGGCCGGGGTGGAAACCGAGGCTTTTCAGCGTCGAGATGAATGAGACAATGAAGGTCATCAACAGCGACAGCACCAGCGGGCTGAGGATGGCAGCATAGCGCGCAGGCAGCTTCCTGCGCCGATTTCTTGCAGTCATTTTGGGAGTTTCCCTGAAGTGTCCGGTCCGTCGCATTTGGCATCCATTCGCCGGTTTTCGGCGCAATTGCCCGGAAGGACCGGGGTTGGATGCGTTGCCTGACGTCAGACGCTTACGGAGCAGCCGTGGCGCTCGCGGGCCTTCTAGCGGCGCGTTCCGGCAAAAGCAAGCCTCTGGCGCGGCATTCAGATACATCGTAAGATATATCTTGACTCCAGCGATTGGTGCGCCTAGTTAAGATATATCGTAAGATAGAACTCAAGGAGCAATCAATGCACAAGCAATTCGGGCACAATCATTTCGGCGAGCGCATATTCATGCACATGGCCGGCAAGTTCGGCGGCCGTGGCGGCGGCTTTGGCCCGTTCGGCCATGGCGGTCGTGGCGGCGGACGCGGCGGGCCGGGCGACATGTTCCGCGCCGGGCGCATGCTGGCCGACGGCGATCTCAAGCTGATCACGCTGTCGCTGCTGGCCGAGGCACCGCGCCACGGCTACGACATCATCAAGGCGCTTGAAGAGCGCACCAGCGGCATCTACAGCCCGAGCCCGGGCGTGGTCTACCCAACGCTGACCTTCCTGGAAGAAGCCGGCTATGCCGCTTCCGCGGCCGACGGCAACAAGAAGGTGTTTTCGATCACCGAAGCCGGGCAGGCGCATCTCAACGACAACCGCGAGATGATCGACGGCGTGCTCGACCACCTCGAGCGCTTCGGCCGCAAGATGGCCAAGGCGCGCGACTGGTTCGGCTGGAACGACGAGCGCGAAGAGGGCGGGCGTCGCGGCGGTCGTGGTGGCCGCTCGGAAGCGCGCGACGAATTCCGCGCCGTGCGTCACCGGCTGCGTGCGGCTCTCGGCGATTTCGTCGATGCCCCGGCCGACAAGCAGGCCGAGGCGATCGCCATTCTCGAAGGTGCCGCCGAGGCGCTGGAAGCGCTGTCGCGCGGCTGAGGCCGCCCGTCCAGTACCGCCAAAAGCCAGAACAGACAAAAGCTCGGGAACCCCCGGGCTTTTTGTCATTTCGATTGACCGGCTGCGGCAGGCTGACGAGATCGATCTGCCAGCCGACGTCTTCATCAGGGGGCTGGAATGCGGCGGCACATTCGCGCATTCTGGAACGACAGCGTCGTGAATCGCGAACAGGGCAGGCCGCGATTGCAGGGCGAACAGGGAGATTTGAGCGATGTCTTTTCTAAAACGTCTTTTCGGTGGCGGTGGCGAAGCCGAGGCAGGTGAACCAAAAAGTGCAGCGCCGGCCAAGCAGGTCGAGCACAAGGGGTTCCTGATCAGCGCCACGCCCTACAAGGCCGAGGGCCAGTACCAGACCTGCGGCGTCGTCTCCAAGGAGGTCGATGGCGTCGTCAAGGAGCACAAATTCATCCGTGCCGACCGCTTCGCCGGGCTCGACGACGCCGTCGACATCTCGATCAAGAAGGGCATCCAGCTGGTGGACGAGCAGGGCGAGCGGATCTTCCGATAGGGCAGGACCGGTCGAGGCGACGATCGTCGGCTTTGCGCCAGCTGGTTGACCTTTACTTCCCCTACGCGGGGCTGCCTTTGACCGCTCTATTGAGTTCCTGTTCCAGGTCGACCAGTTCCTTGCCGCCGGCCATCAGATTGAGCAACTGATCGCGATCAATTTCGCTTTTCGCGTAGGTGCCGGTGCATCTGCCGCGCTTCAACAAGGTAAAGCGGTCGCCGACCACATAGGCGTGATGAACGTTGTGGGAAATGAAGATGACGCCGATGCCGCGCGCCTTGGACTGGACGATGAGCTTCAGGACGACAGATGCCTGATGGACCCCCAGCGCCGATGTCGGCTCATCCAGGATCAGCACCTTGGCGCCGAAATAAACGGCGCGGGCGATGGCCAGGCACTGCCGTTCCCCGCCCGAAAGCGTGCCGACAGGCTGTTCCGGATCGCGCAGCTGGATGCCCATCGCCGACAATTCGTCATACGCGGTGCGGTTGGCGAACTCGGCGTCAAACTGGCTGATCGGGCCGAACTTGCGCATTGGCTCGCRCCCGAGAAAAAAGTTTCGCGCCACGCTCATGAGCGGCACCAAAGCCAAGTCCTGATAGACCGTTGCGATGCCGCTGTTGCGCGTATCGGCCGGTGACGCAAACCTCGTCGGCTTGCCCTGGACGCGGATTTCACCCTCGTCTGGCGCGTAGACGCCGGACAGCGTCTTGATCAGCGTCGACTTGCCCGCGCCGTTGTCGCCGAGCAGGCAATGGACTTCGCCCGGACATACGTCGAACGACACATCCTTCAGCGCAACGACCGATCCGAAATACTTGCTGACCGACTTCAGTTCGACATAGGGCTCGGCCATCACCGGCTCCTCATGGCGCGGTTGCGCACATAGCTGTTGAACAGCACGGCGATGACCATCATGGCGCCCATGAACAGCTTGAACCAGTCCGTGTCTATGCCGGTGTAGAAGATGCCCATCTGCACCACGCCGAAGATCAATGCGCCGAACATGGCGCCGACGGCCGATCCGTAGCCGCCGGTGAGCAGCGTGCCGCCGATGACGACGGCTATGATGGCCTCGAATTCCTTCTGGGTGCCGCGCAGCGTGTCGGCCGAGCCGGTGACCAGGACCTGGATCGCAGCAAAGAGCGCGGCCGCCATGGCCGTCATGACGAACAGCGTGATCTTGGTGCGCGCCACCGGTACACCGAGGTTGCGCGCGGCGTTGGCTTCACCGCCGGCGGCGAAGATCCAGTTGCCGAAGCGGCTGCGCGTCAGCAACCAGGTGCAGATCAAGGTCAATGCGATCCACCAGACGATCGACACCGGAATGCCGGAAATCGACGGCAGTCCGTCCGCCCGCTTGCCGACCAGGCCGATGTCCGAAAGCCAGGCGATCAGGCCGGAAAACACCTGGCCTGAAAACAGGCTGTTGAGAGGATCGTTCAACGCCAGTTCATGCACGCCCGAAACCTGGGTCCGCCCGGATATGCCGCGGGTGAGACCGAGCGTCAGGCCGCGCAGCATGAACAGGCTTCCGAGCGTCACGATGAAGGAGGGCAGCCCGGTCTTGACGACGGCGAGCCCGTTGAGCGCACCGATACCGCCGCAAACAGCGAAGGAAAACAGCAGCGAAAGCCAGATGGGCCAGCCCCAGAATACGGAAGGGATCGCGATCAGGATCCCGGCAAAGCCAATCATCGAGCCTACCGACAGGTCGAACTCGCCCGCGATCATCAACAGGGCCACGGGTGCGGCGAGAATGCCAAGCTGGGCCGAGACCTCGAGGAAATTGATGATCCCCTTGGCACTGAAAAGTCCCGTATTTCCCGCCGTGATGGCGAAGAACACAAAGACCAGAACGGTCCCGGCCGCCGCGCCAAGTTCCGGCCTGCTCAACAGGCGGCTCAGGCGGGAGACGGACCGGATCCGCTCGTCGCGAACCTCTGCAGCCATGGATGCGTTACCTTCATCGGTGAAAGCGGCCGGGCCGGAGCCCGGCCGCCAGCGGTTAACGCTTGCCCTGTTTTGCCAGATCGATGACCGAGGCGGCAGTATCCTTGGTGACGAAACCGGGGCCAGTCGGATAGTCGGCGATCGGCATGATCTTGTACTTCTTCCAAAGGTCGAACATCGCGACCGGGATATAGCCCATGGCATATTGCTGGGCGTCGATGCCCCACTCCATCTTGCCGGCAACAACGGCCTGCAGGATGGTGGGAGACAGATCGAACGTGCCGGTTTTCACCTTGCCCGCGAGGCCCATTTCATCGAGCGCGGCCAGCGTTGGTTCGGCACCGCTGGCGCCGACAGCGAGAATGAACTGCGTATCGGCATGGGCGGTCATATAGGCGATCATGCGGTTCTTCATTTCGGTCGGGTCGATGACGCCGTTCATCACCGGAACATCGACGCCCAGCCCCTTGGCAAAGCCMGCGCAGCGATCGTCAAGGCTGGAATTGCCCACCTCGTGATTGGCGCAGACCGCCTTGGTGAGGCCGAGTGCCTTGATGCGCTCGCCGGCCATGACGCCCGCCTGAAATTCGTCCTGTCCCATGAACAGCAGGCCGCCAAGATCATGAGTCAGCTTCGAGCCGCCGGAGTCGATGACGATGACCGGGATGCCGGCGGCAACGGCATTCTTGACCGGACCTGAAAGGGCCGCGGCGTCGGGGATCGAAACAACCATCCCATCGGGCTTCGAGGCTGTAATGGCGTCGATCATTTGCGCCATCTTGGCCATGTCGAATGTTTCGGGCGCCAGATATTCGGCCTTGACGCCCAGGGTCTTGGCCGCATCGTCCATGCCGTTCTTCACGACCGACCAGTAGGGGTCGCCGCTCTGGCCATGGGTTACAAACACCACGTGCGTATCATCGGCGGCCGCAAGACTGGTGGCCGCCGCCATCATCGTGACGCCGGCCAGCAGGCCGAGCGCAGGCTTTATTAACTTCGCAAGCGAAAACATAACAACCTCCTGTTTGTTTTCCGCCGCCGCAGTTACGGTCGGCAGTCCAGTTGCCCCTTCAAGGTGTGTTGTTATTCCATGACCTGAATCTTCGCACACCTCTGTCCAGTTTCATTCATCAGCACTGGTTCCTTGGAGACCAAATAGTGGCCTCGATCATTCCCTGACAGTAAATCCGGCTTCCCCAGCCATGCGCGACAAATTCCGGAATCCCATCGTCGCATAGGTCAGCGGGTTGGCCTTGCTGGGATCCTGCTCGGCCTCGACGACCAGCCAGCCGCTGTAGCCGTTGTCGGCAAGCACGCGCAAAATGGCCGGGTAATCGATGAACCCGTCGCCGGGAACGGTGAATATCCCATCCATGACCGCCCCCATGAAACTCATGTCTTGCGCGCGGGCCCGATCAAGCACGGCCTTGCGCGCGTCCTTGCAATGCACGTGCACGACGCGCTTGACGTGCGCCCTGATCAAAGCCAGCGGATCGCCGCCCGAGAATATCGAATGGCCGGTGTCGTAGAGCAAGCCGACCGCCTCGCCGGTGTGGCGCATCAGCAGGGCCACCTCGGCATCGGTCTCGACGATGGTCCCCATATGGTGGTGAAAGGCCATGCGCACGCCGAAATCCGCCATCCGCTCGGCCAGCGCGGTCAGTTTGCGGCCGTAGGCCGGCCATTCCTGCGGGCTCAGTGCCGGGCGTTGCGAGATCGGTCCCCAGATGGCGTCATGGCGTCCACGCGAGGTGTCGGCATAAACGACATGCGCCGCGCCCATATCCTTCAACAGCTGGAGATGCGGCATGATCGCATCCATTTCCGCGCTGACTTCCTTCTCGTCGCAGCGGCCATCATACCAGCCCGAAATCACGGCAAGGCCATAGCGCTCCATGATCGGCTTCAGCTCGGCCGACCGGCGCGGGAACTTGCCGCCAAGTTCAGTGCCGGAATAGCCGGCCTGTTTGGTCTCGCCGAGACAGACCTCGAGTGGCGTATCGCCGCCGAGTTCCGGCACGTCATCATTGCTCCAGGTGATCGGGTTTATGCCGATGCGAACCGTCACGGGCGAGCTCCTGATTGCTTGAGCTGGGCAAGGTGGCGCCGGGTGAGCCCGGCCAGCAGCGTCATGTCGCGACGCGCCTGCTCGGCGGTGTTACGCACCGGCGTGCCTTCGACGATCGCCGACCAGAAACCCTTCAACTCCTCGACAAACGCCTCTTCGTATCCGCTGCGGATGTCGCGGCTGGATAGCGTGTGGCCGTCGCTGGTGCGCAGGGTCAGCCGTGTCGGTTGGTGGTTGAGATAGGGCGAAGGGAATTCCAGTTCGAGCGAGGCTTGGTCGAAGTAGAGCGTTATGCGCTCTCGGTAGTCGGCGAGCCCAGGTACGGCCAGATGCACCATGTTCCACAGCGCCTGGCCACCGAGCAGCCGCACGGCACCCTGGCCGCCTTCACCCCTGGCAAAAAGCGAGGCGCCGACAATGTCGCCATCCGTGACGCCGAGCGCATCGAGCAGCCCGTGGACGGCGTTAACGTCGTGCACGATCGCTGAACAATAGGCGCCGACAAAACCACGAAAGGCGTCGGGATCATCCAGTCCAGGCACCGCTCGAACCACCTGCTCGCGCTGCCTGGCTTCGGTCACGGCAACCAGATCCACCGCGACGTCGTCACCCCGGCATGTGGAATGGTGCCGGACAAAGGGCCAGGCGTCGGGATCGTTGACCTCGACCGAAATGTAGCGAAGCGTCCGCGCCGTGCCCGGCAGCATCTTCAGCGCCGCCTCGTAGCTCGGATCGAAACGCTTCATGTAGCCGACCTGAAGCACCTTGCCGGCGCGATCCCGGGCGGCGATCAGGTCGTCGATGTCCCCGGCGCTGTAGCAAAGCGGCTTTTCGCAGAAGACGTGCAGCCCCCGGGCGAAGGCGGCGAGAGCCTGTTCCCAGTGCAAGGCATCGGGGGAGGCTATGACTACGGCGTCAAGCGGCATCGCAAGAAGTCCGTCGAGATCGGCGAATGTAGCGAGGCCGAATTCCTC
>NZ_JBFULQ010000165.1:0-11039 GCF_054049815.1 Mesorhizobium sp. P5_C1
TTCTTCATGTTACCGAACTTGACGTCGCCGGTCTGCGCCATGAAGCCGTCGATGACGCGGTGGAAGGCGACGTTGTCATAGGCGCCCTGGCGCACCAGCTTCTTGATCTGCGCGACGTTCTTGGGTGCCAGATCGGGCCGAAGCGCGATGGTGACGTCGCCGTCCTTCAGAGTGATGATCATGGTGTTTTCCGGGTCGGCGGCGAAGGCCGAGACAGACGAGGTCACAAGACCGGCAAGCACAATGAGGAACGAGGCAAGCTTTTTCAGCTGCATATCTATCTCCGGGATCTTATTTCGCGAATTTGGCGGTGAGCGCACCGGCAACCGCCGCCGGCACGAAGGGGCGGATGTCGCCTCCCATCGAGGCAATCTGGCGGACAAGTGTGGCGGTAATGGTGCGCACGGACGGGCTGGCGGGCAGAAAAACCGTCTGCAGTTCAGGCGCCATGGTCTCGTTCATGCCGGCCATCTGCATCTCGTAGTCGAGGTCGGTGCCGTCGCGCAGGCCTCGGATCATGATCGAGGCGCCCTGCTTCCTGGCCGCGTCGATGACCAGCCCGTCGAAGGCGACAACCTTGATGCGCGCACCGTCGCGGCCAAATAAAGCCTTCGTCGCACTCTCGATCAGCGCCACCCGTTCCTCGAAGGAAAACAGCGGCTGCTTGCCCGGGTGGATACCGATGGCCGCATAGACGACGTCGGCCACCGCCAGCGACGCTTTCAGCACATCGAGATGGCCGTTGGTCAACGGGTCGAAGGAGCCGGCATAGAGGGCGATGCGTTCAGTCATGGCTGGTGCTTCTAACGAGCCTCTCTCGCAAAGGCAAATCCGATTGGCGAGCCGGTCGTGAACCTTTTCCGCCACGTGAACGACAGATGAACACGCCGATCACGAAGCCTTCACGCAGCGTTCACTAGGTTGCACCTTAATAAGATGAAACCAAAATCCCATCTATCCGTTGTTAGGCGCAGGAGAACACACACATGCTGATCTACATGCTCGCCACCGCAATGACCGTCGCCATGCTGATCGCCACCGTTTTCGGCTTGCATCAGGAGGCTCAGCGCATCCGCATCAAGGCCAATACCAAGCGCTTCGAAGGTTTTGGGCCCCGCAAGCCATATCGCCACTACTAAGTTTCGCCTGAACGTGCCACCACGCCGGCCAATGGGCCGGCGTTGCTATGTCAAAACCTGGCGCTGGACTTATTCAGCGCTGTCCGGGCCGGCGTCCGCCGTTGGATCAATCTCAGAGCCGGCGCTTTCTTCGATTTCCTCGTCCGCCTGCGGTTCGGATATCCGCTCGACCGAAACCACCTTTTCACCTTCAGCAGTGTTGAAGATGGTCACGCCCTTGGTGGCGCGGCTGGCGAAACGGATGCCGTTCACCGGCACCCGAATGACGGTACCGCCGTCCGACACCAGCATGATCTGGTCGTCATTGCCGACCGGGAAGGTCGCCACCAGCCTGCCGATCTCGGCTACCTTCGAAACGTCGGTGGCACGAATGCCCTTGCCGCCGCGTCCGGTCAGCCGGAAATCATAGGACGACGAGCGCTTGCCGTAGCCATATTCGGTTACCGTCAGCACGTACTGCTCGTGCTGCTTGAGGAATTCGTAGCGCTCGTCGGAAAGCTCCGTCTCCTCGCCGACCTCTTCGTTGGTCAGCGCGATCTCTTCCTCTTCGCCGGCCGCGATGCCGGCGGCAAGCCGCCGTTCGGCCGCCGCCCGCTTGAGATAGGCGGCGCGCTCTGCCGGCGGCGCATCGACATTCTCGATCACCGACATCGAGATGATGCGGTCGGTCTCGGCCATGGTTATGCCGCGCACGCCGACCGAATTGCGGCTCTGGAACACGCGCACGTCGCCGACCGAAAAGCGTATGCACTGGCCGGAGCTGGCGGTGAGCAGCACATCGTCATTGTCGGTGCAGGTCTCGACGCCTAGAATCTCGTCGCCCTCCTCCTCCAGCTTCATGGCAATCTTGCCGTTGCGGTTGACCTGGACGAAGTCGGAAAGTTTGTTGCGTCGAACGGTGCCACGCGTGGTGGCGAACATCACATCGAGCTCGCCCCAGCTTGTCTCGTCCTCGGGCAGCGGCATGATGGTGGTGATGCGCTCGCCCTGCTCCAGCGGCAGCATGTTGATCAGCGCCTTGCCGCGCGATTGCGGGTTGCCGATCGGCAGCCGCCAGACCTTCTCCTTGTAGACGATGCCGCGCGAGGAGAAGAACAGCACCGGCGTGTGCGTGTTGGCAACGAACAGCCGGGTGACGAAATCCTCTTCCTTGGTCGACATGCCGGAGCGGCCCTTGCCGCCGCGGCGCTGCGCCCGGTAGAGCGACAGCGGCACGCGCTTGATGTAGCCAGAATGGCTCACCGTCACGACCATGTCCTCGCGCTGGATCAGGTCCTCGTCTTCCATGTCCGCGCCACCATCGGTGAGCTCGGTGCGGCGTGGCGTGCCAAACTCGTCGCGCACGGCGGCAAGCTCATCCTTGACGATCTGCTGGACCCGCGCGCGGGAAGACAAAATGTCCAGGTAATCAATGATTTCGGCGCCGATCGTGTTCAACTCGTCGGCGATCTCGTCGCGGCCGAGCGCGGTCAGGCGCTGCAGGCGCAGTTCGAGTATGGCGCGCGCCTGCTCCTCGGACAGATTGTAGGTGCCGTCCTCGTTGATGCGATGGCGCGGATCGTCGATCAACAGGATCAGCGATTCGACATCGCCGGACGGCCAGCGCCGCTCCATCAACTGCTCACGCGCCGTCTGCGGATCCGGCGCGGTGCGGATGAGCTTGATCACTTCGTCGATGTTGGCGACGGCGATAGCGAGACCGACCAGGACATGGGCGCGGTCGCGCGCCTTGCGCAGCAGGAATTTCGTGCGCCGGGTGATCACTTCCTCGCGGAAGGCGACGAACGCCCTCAGCATGTCGGTCAACGTCAGCAGTTCCGGCTTGCCGCCGTTGAGCGCCACCATGTTGGCGCCGAAGGATGTCTGCAGCGGCGTGAAGCGGTAAAGCTGGTTAAGGATGACGTCGGCGACGGCGTCGCGCTTCAGTTCGATGACGACGCGGTAGCCCTGGCGGTCGCTCTCGTCGCGGATGTCGGAAATGCCCTCGATGCGCTTGTCGCGCACCAGTTCGGCCATCTTCTCGATCATCGACGACTTGTTCACCTGGTAGGGAACCTCGGTGATGATGATCGACTCGCGGTCGTTGCCGCGCGCCTCGATGTTGACTTTGCCGCGCATGACGATGGAGCCGCGGCCGGTTGAATAGGCGCTGTAGATGCCGGAACGGCCAAGCACGATGCCGCCGGTCGGGAAATCCGGCCCCGGGATGATCTCCATCAGTGCCGGCAGGTCGATCGCCGGATTGTCGATGATGGCGATGGCGCCGTTGCAGACTTCGCTGAGATTGTGCGGCGGGATGTTGGTCGCCATGCCGACGGCAATGCCGCCGGAGCCGTTGACCAGCAGATTGGGGAACCGTGCCGGCAGAACCTTGGGCTCGCTGCCGGACGCATCATAGGTGTCCTGGAAATCGACGGTGTCCTTGTCGATATCCTCCAGCAGCTCATGCGCGACCTTGGTCAGCCGCGATTCGGTATAGCGCATCGCCGCCGGCGGATCGCCGTCGATGGAGCCGAAATTGCCCTGTCCGTCGATAAGCGGCACGCGCAGCGACCAGTCCTGCGCCATACGCACCAAAGCGTCGTAGATCGAGGCGTCGCCATGCGGATGGTATTTACCCATCACGTCGGCGACCGGGCGCGCCGACTTCACATATTTGCGGTTCCAGTGGTAACCGCTCTCATGCGAGGCGAAGAGAATGCGGCGATGCACCGGCTTCAGGCCGTCGCGCACGTCCGGCAGCGCACGGCTGACGATCACGCTCATTGCGTAATCGAGATAGGAGCGCTGCATCTCCTCGACGATGGAGATCGGCTCGATGCCGGTGGGGCCGCCGTCGGCGCCGCGCGGTGTCTTTTGGTCGGTCAAATCGGATCACAATCTAATCAGGAATCACTCGCTGCTTATATAGGAAGCAAGCCCGAAACTCCAATATCTGCGACACTTTTCCAGTGTCAATTTTAGTGGTAATTTCAAAAGGATACCACTGATTGCGACGATATGGCCAAGGCGGTTTCGCCGCCACCAAGGCAAAAGCCTGCGATGGACCGTTTTCCCCCAGCGAAAGCCACGAGCGCGATGAATTGGACCTCTTGGCTGCCGTTGCGAGCCCTGAGTGGTTGGACGCCGAGGGATCTGAACGGCGATCTGGTCGCGGGCCTCACACTGGCCGCGATCGCCATTCCCGAACAGATGGCGACCGCCCGCCTCGGCGGCTTTGCTCCCGAGGTCGGCTTCTTCGCCTTTGTTGCCGGTTCGGTGGCGTTCGCCCTGTTCGGTGCCAACCGGCACCTGTCGGCCGGTGCGGATTCGACCATCACGCCTCTCTTTGCCGGCAGTCTCGCCGTGCTCGCCGCAGCCGGGTCGCCGCACTATCTGGCGCTGGCTTCCATGCTGGCGCTGATGGTCGGGCTGATCGTGATTCTGAGCGGTGTCTTTCGCCTTGGTTGGGTCGCCGACCTCCTGTCGGTGCCGGTCACGACGGGTTTTCTGGCCGGCATCGCCGTCCATATCATCGTTTCGCAATTGCCCGGACTGCTCGGCCTGCCCGCCCAGAACGGTCAAACCTTGCGACGCATCGGTGAGATCGCCGGCAGCCTGCACCTCACCAATCCCTGGAGCCTCGGCCTCGGCCTCGGCGTGTTCGGAACCGTATTCTGCGCCGAACGCATCAGCGCCCGCATCCCCGGCGCATTGATCGGCATGGTGCTCGCCACCTCTGCGGTTGCCGTCTTCGGCCTCGAGGATCGCGGCGTCGAGGTGCTCGGCGCCTTGCCCAATGGCCTGCCACGGGCCGGCCTGCCGCTTGCCAGCCTTGGCGATGTGCAGGCGCTGGTCCCGCTGGCATTGCTGATCGCCATCGTCGTCATGGTGCAGACAGCGGCCACCTCCCGTTCCTTCGCGCCGCAACAGGGTGACGCTCCTGACGTCAATCGCGATTTCGTCGGCGTCGGTGCCGGCAGCATCGCATCGGGCCTGTTCGGCGCCTTTGCGGTCAATGCCAGCCCGCCGCGCACGGCAATCGTCTCCCAGTCGGGTGGCCGCTCACAGGTCGTGGGCCTCATTGCCGCGGCCATCGTGCTGGCGCTGGGTGCTTTCGGTGGCGGCCTGCTCGCCGATGTTCCACAGGCCGCCCTTGCCGGTGTTCTGCTTTTCGTCGCCCAGCACATTCTGYGCTGGAAGGTGTTCGCCAATGTCTACCGGCAGGCGCCGGTCGAATTCGCATTGATCCTCATCACGATGGCAGCCATCGTCGTGCTGCCCATCGAGACCGGCGTTGCGATCGGCATCGGCCTGTCGCTCCTGCATGGAATCTGGACCGCAACGCGCACACAGCTGATCGAACTGGAACAGGTGCCGGGGACTTCGGTGTGGTGGCCGCCCAGCGAACCAGTTGCAGGCGAACAGCTTCCCGGCGTGCTCGTCGCGGCATTCCAGGCGCCGCTGTCCTTCGTCAATGCCGACGGCTTCAAGCGCGGCTTTGTCGATCTTGTCGATGCCAGGCGTGAGAGCGTGAAGCTGGTCGTGCTGGAGGCCAGCAACATCGTGGAGATCGACTACACGGCCGCGCAAGCCCTGATCGACACCATCACCCATTGCCGCAAGGCGGGCGCGATCTTTGCCATCGCGCGGATGGAATCGCTGCGCGCCCAGGCGGCGCTGGCACGATTTGGCATCGCCGACCTGATCGGCCCGCAGCGGATTTTTCACAGTGTCGATGCCGCCATCAGGACGCTCGCTCCGGACCAGCAGCCGCAACAACAGGACAAAGCCAAATGACGACCACACGGGAACCCTTGTTGACCCCCGTCGCAGTCAGAGATTTACGGCCGACGCAGATCACCGTCGGCATGCGGGAAGTCGCCTTGAAGCGCCAGATGATCCGCTCGCAAAGCCCCAAGAGGACTGGCACTTTTCTCGGCACCCATATGGTCCCCGTCGTGCTGGGGCCGAAGAAGCGCAACTATGTCACCGATCACCACCATCTCGCCCGCGCCCTGCTCGAGGAAGGCATCGGGGATGTTCTGGTCACGGTGATCAGCGACCTGTCGGACCTAGACAAGGACGCCTTCTTCTTCGTGCTCGACAATCGCGGCTGGATGCATCCGTTCGATGAGAACGGCAGGCGCCGGGGCTACGACGCCATTCCCAAGACCATGGCCGAACTCGTCGACGACCCCTACAGGAGCATGGCCGGTGAACTGCGCCGGCAAGGTGGTTTCGCCAAGGACACTACTCCGTTCAGCGAATTCCTGTGGGCGGACTTTTTGCGCAGGCGCATCGACCGGGATGCGGTGGCGAAGAATTTCGACAAGGCGATGAAGGAGGCCCTGAACCTGGCCAAGGCCAAGGACGCCGACTACCTGCCGGGTTGGTGCGGCCCGACGTCCGACTGACGCCGCAAGGCCGCAGCGACGGACAAAGCTTCCACAGCGCCGCTCGCGCGGCGGGCGCGATACTGGCCCGGCGTCTCGCCCATGACGCGCCGAAACCGGCGATTGAACGTCGACAAATCGTTGAAGCCTGCGTCGAAGGCGATCACCGTGACCGCATCGTCGGACAGCCGCAGCCGCACCGCCGCGCGGTGCAGCCGGGTCTTGAGCAGGAACTGGTAGGGCGTCATGCCCGCGACCTGCCGGAAGATGCGCAGGAAATGATAGGGGCTGGTCGCGGTCTCKTCGGCAAGCGCTGAAAGCGAGACCGGCCTGTCGGCATCGAGTTCGATCCGCCGCACCGCTTCGGCAACCCGTTTCTGATCGCGTCGGCTTGGCGTGCGCCTGACATACGCGGGGCTGGAGACTGCTGCCACCGCGGCACCCGCAATGCGCAGCCCGAGTTCCTCGAAGGCGTCGACGTCGGCCATCTCGCGAGCGGTTTCCGCGTCGGCGAGCAAGGATGCCAGGGCCGGCAACGGCGGCAGGCGTGGGGCCTCGAAGGTCAGCTTTTTCGCGCCCGGCACGCCAGCCACGATCCGCTCCATGTAGGCCGGCCCGAAATGGAACGAGAGGCAACGGTCGCCACTGCCATGTTCATGCCCGCATTCGTAGCATGTGCCGGGATTACCGAGCAGGAGCGCGCCGGGCGCCAGCATCGCCGTGCCTTGTTGCGCGCGATAGCGGAACGTGCCGCCGGTGACAGCGGCGACGCAGAAATCCCGATGGGCTTCCTCGAACGGCCGCTCACCGGCGCTGGCCGTGCAGATCACATCCGCCACGTACCAGCCGGCCCCGGATGCGAGAGTACGCGTGGTCGCTGTCATGACCGAAATATAGCAATTTTTCCCAAGCCCAGAACCCCATCGCAGCCTACTCCTCCCGGTCTCCTGACAAGAAGAGACCGGAACCATGTACGACCAATCCTCCTTTGCCGAAGCCTTGCACAGTGCCGGACCAATCGACGGACTTGCTGAAAAACTGAACCTCTATGGCCGTTTCGTCGGCGCCTGGACTTTTGACGCCTCCCGCCATCTCGAGGACGGCACGGTGCTGACCGGGAGTGGCGAAGTGCATTTCGGCTGGGTGCTGGAAGGCCGCGCAATCCAGGACGTGTGGATTCTGCCCGCGCGGGACGCCGGCCCCTCGCCTTCGCTCGGCAAATGGACGTTCTATGGCACGACATTGCGCGTCTACGACCCCGCCGCCGACGCCTGGCACATCTTCTGGAGCGACCCGCGCAACCAGTATTACAGCCGGCAGCTCGGCAATGCCGAAGGCGACACGATCGTGCAAGTGGGCGCCGATGGCGCCGGCTCCTCGGTGCGCTGGAGCTTTTCGCGCATCACTGAGAATTCCTTCCGCTGGCTTGGCGAGCGCTCCCACGACAATGGCGCGACCTGGCGGCTGGAAGTCGAATTCCTGGCGCGCCGAACAGCAACAACCTGACGCTACAAGCCATTGTAACAATGGAGAAAAATATGTTCGATCATATCTCGATCGGCGTTCGCGACGCCGCTGCTTCCAAGCGCTTCTACGATGCTGCTCTGAAGCCGCTCGGCTATAACTGTCTCAGCCAGTCGCCGGGCTCGTTGGGTTATGGCGCGCAAGGCGTCGTGCTATGGGTCAACGAGGCCGCGCGGCCGGTGCCACCAGACGCAAAATCCGGCCTGCATTTCTGCTTCGCGGCACCGACGCGGAGCAGCGTCGACGCCTTCCATGCCGGCGGCTTGTGCGAAGGCGGCAGCGACAATGGCGCACCGGGCCTGCGCGCCGACTATGGCGAAAACTACTATGCCGCCTTCGTCGTCGATCCGGACGGCTATCGTATCGAGGCCTATTGCGGCGCTGCCGGCTGAAGCAAACAATTCCAGGAAAGCGTGCAACGGGCTTTCCGTCCGTAGCCGCGTCACGACGAAGGCGTGTCGAAGTTTCGGTTTCGTCCCTCTGACGGTTCCCACCGACCGGGCTTTGCTCTACCAATGTCATGGTGCGGGCACGGCCCGGCGGGAGGGGTCAGAGATGCCGAGCTTCGACAGCCTGTTCAACGCCTTCGTCACCATTCTCGTGACCATCGATCCGCCTGGCCTGGCGCCGCTGTTCCTCGCCGTGACACGCGGCATGAACCGCGAGGAGCGCCAGCAGGTTTCCGTCCGCGCCTCGATCATCGGTTTTCTGGTGATGGCGCTGTTTGCGGTTGCCGGCGCCTCGATCCTGTCGGTCTTCGGCATCACGCTGCCGGCCTTCCGCGTCGCCGGTGGCTTCCTGTTGTTCTTCATCGCTTTCGAAATGGTGTTCGAGCGACGGCAGGACCGCAAGGAGAAGATCGGCGACGTCGCCATCACCAAGGACATGATCCACAACATCGCCGCCTTCCCGCTGGCGATCCCGCTGATCGCCGGCCCCGGCGCCATTTCGGCGACGGTGCTTTTGTCCAGTTCATTCCAGGGCTTCGCCGCGCAGGCTGCGCTGGTCGGCATCATCTTCGTCTGCCTTGCCATCACCTATTTGGTGTTCGTGCTGTCGGAACGTATCGACCGCATCCTCGGCCAGACCGGGCGTTCGATCCTGACCCGGCTGCTCGGCGTCATCCTGGCCGCACTTGCCGTGCAGTTCGTCGCCGACGGCATCAAGGCGCTGATGGCGGGATAGCTCGCGACGAGCCGCCGAAGCCGGCCCTACTTCGCCGTTGTATCGATGACTTCGAAATCGTGGGTGATCGTGGCGGTCTTGGCCAGCATCGCGGAGGCTGAGCAGTATTTTTCGATCGAAAGATCGATCGCCCGTTTAACCTTGTCGCTGGAGAGCGACCGGCCCTTGACGACGAAATGCATGTGGATGCGGGTGAACACCCTGGGCTCGGTTTCGGCCCGGTCGGCGTCGAGCTCGACCACGCAATCCTCGATCGCCTCGCGCCCCTTTTCGAGGATATGCACGACATCATAGGCCGAACAGCCGCCGGTGCCGATCAGCACCAGTTCCATCGGGCTAGGTCCTGGCGTCTTGCCTTCCGGTCCGAGCGCGGTTCCCAGCACCACCTTGTGGCCGCTGCCGGATTCGCCGACGAAGGTGCGCTCCTCCACCCACTTTACACGTGCTTTCACCTGATATTCCTTCCACTTGGGGTCATCTGCCTCAAGGATTAAATAGGATCATGGTCCGGCCTGCGCGACGCCAAAGACGACATCGTGCATGACCCTACCCGGCAACAGCGTGAAGATGCCGGCCCCGACCAGCGCTAAGACATACAGCGCAATCATCGACTTGCGATGCTTGGCGACGCGATGATTGTGCGCGTGCCACACCGCCAGCGGTACGGTGACCAGCACCAGGATCGACAGGAGATGGATGGGACTGAAAGGGCCGACGAGGCGGATCTGATGAATCCAGAAACTCGAGACGGCGATGACCAGCATCAGCGCGGCCCAGACATAGCCCGCGATGCGATGGCGCCGCGTTCCCTTCGGCAGCGCCAGCTGCGTGGCCCCTATCGCCAGTGCGGCGAAAGCCGCTAAGGCATGCCAGGGAACCGGAGAAGGGGCGGCAAGCAGCGGTTGCAGCGACATTGCCGCCTCTCCGGTGGCTGATTGTCCTCAGAACGGGATTTCGTCGTCCAGTTCGCGCGACGAACCGCCGCCACCGCCGCTCTTGGCGCCGCCGCCACGATTGAAGCTTTCGCTCGGGCTGGACTGGCCGAAATCGGAACCACGGCTGCTGCCGCCACCGGCATAGCCGCCGACCTGACCGCCCTCACCCTGACCGCGTGCGTCGAGCATCTGTAGCTCGCCGCGGAATTTCTGCAGCACGACTTCCGTCGTGTACTTGTCGTTGCCGGTCTGGTCCTGCCATTTGCGCGTCTGCAACTGGCCCTCGACATAGACCTTCATGCCCTTCTTCAGATACTGCTCGGCCACCTTGGCAAGCTGATCGTTGAAGATGACGACGTTGTGCCACTCGGTCTTTTCCTTGCGCTCGCCGGAATTCTTGTCGCGCCAGCTTTCCGACGTCGCAATGCGGATGTTGACGACCGGCTCGCCCGAGTTCAGGCGACGGATTTCCGGATCYGCACCGAGGTTGCCGACCAGAATGACCTTGTTGACGCTACCCGCCATGATATTTCTCCGCGCTCATCCGAAACAAATTTTTGTCGCAGCACCTTACAGGCTGCAGACCATCACCGCCTGCTATGGCTGGCTTTTCCCACAAGGTTTTTGTTCCCTTTTCGTTCTATGATGCCGGTGGCGTTCTGTCAATGTTTGTCAGCAAGATGTAGTGTTCCGGTCCGAAATTTCCATGAAATCGGGAATGGGTCGGGGCAATCAAATGAACTCCGTCAGACATGAGGACCAGCCGCGCGAGCAATGGCGAGCAGGTGTGGGAACGCGTATGCATGTGTCGGCMAGCAACGGTGCATCGCAACTTTGCATATTCGAGCAATGGGTCGAGCCCACGGTCGGCGCCCCAACGC